>NZ_JASHFB010000001.1:0-197502 GCF_047462815.1 Streptococcus mitis | reverse complement strand
GCGATGAAATCAAGCATTAGTAAAACCAGTGGAATTTACCCTGACACAGATTTCCACTGGTTTTTAGGATTTTTATCAGACTAACTTCCACTTGTACTAGCGGTGGAACTTAGTTTGGGAATTTACCTCCTCTTTTCTATTCTCTACTCATATTGTTAGTTTGCATAAAAGAATACTACTTATATTCCCTTGTGAAAACTAACAATACTTTCAATCTTTATCAGGACAAAACCTGAATTATAAAAATCAAATGATTGTTAATTTTGTTTTTTTGAGTAAAATTAAAAAGGCTTATATTTCAAAGCCTTTTCTTGTTACTATTTTTTTGTATGCTCTTATCTTCGCATACTTTCAGCTTCTCAGCCTACTACCTTCGCCATGGTCACAGATTTAAGGATAACTCAATACCCTCTCTTCCTTACCCAAAGGCGTTAGCAAGATTTTACTCTTACACACCGACCATACGATAAAGCCTCACTATCTCACTCTAGTTACCTCTTCAAAGTATCATTGACTGCTCCACAGCCGTCAGTTCCCTTTTCTTATCTACTAAGGTGAAAGGACGAAACACCCAACGTGAACTTTACAAACTCTAAACTCCTTGCTAACCCCATTTACTTATGGTATAATAATAATACCGGTTATAAAACAATAAAACAAAATATCGTAAACAGCTTAGTAAGATGGAAACACACTTTGCTGGATTTTTGTTTTCAAAAAATATTAGAAAAGAGAACATTATGACTGAAATCATTACTAAAACAATATCCATCATTTACAATATTGTGAAGTTGATTATTCATCTTTACATTAAATCTTTTGACTCAAATCCATATTTGACAACTTTTTGTACAATATTCATCATTATACGTTATCTATGCTTTCCGTAGTCTTACTAAAAAGTCAGCAAAGAGTTTAGAATCTATAAAGTTTTGTAGATACATTTCATGATGAAACATATCTACCATCAGACAACTTGACATTTTACTATTTTTCACTTATAATTAAATTGCTACATTTAATATTCGTGTTTGGTCAGTGTCTATCATTGCCTGACACGTTTTTTTATTTAATTTTCAAAGACCAATAACTACTATCGTTAGTTAGAGAAAATACCTTATATCTGTTATCACTTTTCAAAAGAAATCACTCAATCATTTACTTGAAACAAAACTCATATTTGCAAACTATTGATTATTTTTCTTAAAAGTTTTAGATACACATAAGTCTCACTCTAGCTATCTTTAATAGCTCTAGCAGTACAACCAAGTATGAGTTGATTGTACTAAAGAACCATTAAATTAAATAAAGGAATCTATATTATGCATTATACCGAAAATGAAATTATCGACAAACTCAATTTTTTAATCGAACCAAACTTGAGGAAAGCCGAAAATTACGCTCAACAATCCAATCCTTTTCTTGCCCATGGAACAATCGAAAACATGTTCGATGAATTTAAAGAAACCAAATTCTTTAAATCTTTCTCTTCTTCTAATGAGAAATTTATTGAGAAATATTCAATTTTAGAAAATAGCTACCTTGAAAGGTTAATCGATACTATAGGAAGTGCCGCATTTGCTAACGTAAAAATCAGTTTCTATGATGAACTTATTGGCTTACTTCTGAAGTCTCAATTTTCACTGAATGATTTTTAAAATCTTCCGCAAATTCATTAGCTAAATTTAGAAGCTCCTGTTCATACAGACTGAGAATTTCACGAAGACGTGCCTTGTATTTCTCTGGAAGTGCTACACTCAATTCATAATCTTCAAGTTCGTATTTATTGTCTTTCGCTTCCTCCATGAGTTCTGGATAACAAATTTTAAAGTCAAATACTGGTCGACTATACTCATATTCCAATCTACGAATAAAATTAAAAGCTTGTTCTCCTGTTAAATCTCCTAATTTAGAGTTCACGTCTACTCCAATAGAAGAAGAAATATGATCGCTTAAACGTTCCAATCCTGATGCATACGCTTG
Organism: Streptococcus mitis; assembly: GCF_047462815.1. GTDB lineage: Bacteria > Bacillota > Bacilli > Lactobacillales > Streptococcaceae > Streptococcus > Streptococcus mitis_DO. The sequence goes on along the minus strand of NZ_JASHFB010000001.1, from coordinate 195,519 downwards.
ACGAATTTCATCGAATTCTTTCAAAAATGGTTCGTTCGTTTCAGAAAGATATTTTAATGGTTTGCTTTTTAAAAAATTTCGAAGAATCCATTCATCTTTATGACTTTTTTCCAATTCTAAATCTCTAGCTAAAGCCAAGATTTCTAAAAATTCCATTCTCTACTCCTCATTTATTTTATGAAAGGTATTGACTTTTTATTGTCATTTGATTATATTTCTATTATATAACTTTTTGACTATATCGTCAATAGGTTTTTTAAACTTTTTATGTTTTCTAAAAAATTAAAAGAATTAAGATTGAAAGCCAATCTGACCCAAAAGGAAATTGCTGAAAAATTAAATATTTCTCAACCATCTTACCAACAATGGGAAAGCGGTCGGCGAAAACCTACACTCACAACTCTTGAAATGTTTTCTGATTTCTTTGGGGTTTCTATCGAAGAACTTCTATCTGATGGGACTGTTCGTATCGAATCGATCCTCAACGCTGATAAAATCTCTTACAAGAACCAACTACTATCAGATGAAACCGTTGATTTAATTAAGAAAACTATAAAAGACATATTTTAATCGAAATTGAAAATTTATATCACTTTCGATATATCTATTATATATCGTTTCCGATATATTGTCAATACTTTTTTTAAAAAATTTTTATTTTTTTACTTAGAAAGGATTTCTTATGTTTTCTGAACGACTAAAAGAACTAAGAAAAAACACGGGCTACACTCAAAAAGAAATCGCCGAACACATAGGAACTAGTCAACCCTCTTATCAAAATTGGGAAAAAGGTTCACGCAAACCTTCCAGAGAAACCATACAAAAACTAGCCGATTTTTTCAATGTTTCTACTGATTATCTACTAGGTCAAACGGATATTCCAAATTCAACTTTAGAAGCAGATATCGACACAGCCATTGATAACTCAGTCGCTTATGATGGTACACCAATCACAGATAACGATAGAGAGATCATCAAAGACTTCCTAAAAGACTATTTTGCAAACAAAAAATAAGTATGAACCTAAATAAAGTTATAAAAGAGATAGAACAATTAAATTGTAAAGTGATCACTCTTAAAAACTTAAACTCTAAAGGAAGATATATTCTTGTAAATAACCAACACTTTATTTTTCTTCGTTCCGACACAAGCGATATTGAAAAAATAAATGTACTTCTGCATGAAAAACACCATTTAATCAATGATGATTGCAACAATTCACTTTCTCAAATTGATACTTTTAAAAGTCACATTGAAAACAACAGTGAAAAAGGACGAATCCTTGACTTTATGAGTTTAGTGAATAGTGAATATCCAATAGATGAACACTTCAACTATCAAGACTACCTTAAAAACGCTGATATTCCAGCAAGCTATGAAAACTACGTTAAAGAAATAGCTACAAATTTTTATAATGAAAACAAAAAAAATAACATTATCTAAGATAGTGTTATTTTTTATATCTTATTTAATAAATCTTATCTCACGTGATAGTACAAGCTCATCATTCAACGCTAAATTTAGCTCCCCTTTTGTCACTCCAAAAAGAACTTCATATACCTCATAATCATTCAATTCAATATCCTCGCTTATTCCAAAATTTTTTCCTTTTTGTAAAATTTCAGTATAATAGACCTCTGTAAAATCTTTAAACAACGCTCTAAACTTTGCCTTTTCTGTCGTACTAGCAGATTTTTCAAAAGTTACTCTACCCAATTCTAAATCACTATAATTATATTCTCTAGTTTTACTTTCAACATAATATCGACAAGATATAAAAATGATAAATACCAACAGTGGCAAAGTTATCCAAATATAAGCAACAAAGAAATACACTATTGCATATATGACTAAAAGAAATAACAAAAACAAAATCAAATAAAACATAATAATCTCTCTTTCCTAACTATTTCTATATTATCATCTTTAACTTTTATTATCAATATCCTTAGCTGACCAACAATAATTTTCAAGAATCTTATAATTCCTTTTCCAACTCTCTTATAATTGAATATAGAGATTCTTTCGTTTCAGGAACAGATTTCTTCAATATTCCCTCTACAATTTTAAAATTCAAATTTGAATAGTTATGATAAATAAAATTTCTAAAACCTTTTATCTGAACCCAATTTATCCTATCAGAATACTTCTGTTTTACTTCCTCTGATAATTTTCCTAATGATAACTGTTCTCCTACTTGTCCTAAATTCATAGCGATAGAATCAACTACCATATCATCATCTAAAGGTAAATTATATCTTCTTGCTTTATCCAAAACAGCAACAGCCTTATCAAGATATAAAACCATATCCTTCAAATACGCTATATCAGTTTCAAGAGATTGACTTCTCATAAATAACCTCTCTATCATTCAAAAAATTTTTCTTAACTAACTTCCCAATATTCGTTTTAGGAGAAAGTAAATCACTAACCAATAGAATATCTATATTACCATCAAAAATAGTTAAAAGCCTACCATATACATCAAAATATATCGAATCATCCTCTAACTCCAAAGCAATATCAACATCACTTTTTCCATCAGCTTCACCCCTAGCATAAGAGCCAAATAGATAAATTTTAGATAAATCATATTGTTTAGCAACAGGAACAATTTTTTCCTTTATCTGATCTATTGTATAAACCATAACTAAACCCCTTTATATCATATATAGCCATACTTTTATTTCAGCTTACTCAGAATCAAGTTTAACATCAAAAGGAATGCTTCTTGTCAACACACTTTGCTTCAAAAATAACTTCACAGCAGTTGACATATCCAACCCCAACTCATTAAAAATTGCAGTCGCTTCTTTTTTCAATTCATCATCTACTCTTACAGCAATTTGTGACATAGCATTTCTCCTTTTCTTCTTGTATATCTATTGTATCACTTTTACCAATACATATCAAACTTATTCCCTAATAAATACAGTCTTTAAATTTAAACTTGCAACTTCTGCTCTAATGCTTGTGCCAAAACTTCTGAATAGTTAATCTTTTCTCGATCAGCAAGACGAACTAGCCATTCAGGAACGGTCACGTTCTTTCTAATCGCCTTGTTACTTCTCACAAAAGGCGCAGGATCAACTTGAATCATTGATACAAAACCATCTGAAACTTCAATCTTTAAAATATCACTTGGAGTAGGCAACGCCATCCCTTCATCGATATAAGAAGCTAAAACATTTTCAAGCATTTCTCGAGCATTTTTCATCGCTTCTTCGATATTTTTTCCTTCTGTACCACCACCAAATTCTGGAAATTCTACCCAATATCCTGTTCCTTCTTTATGAAAAATAGCTGGATACGTTTTTAACATTCTACTACCTCCAACATTCTACTACCTCTGATGTAAAAAGACTTAGGAAAGTAAAAATTACAATCCTAAATCTTTGAGAATCTTTCTCTCCAATCCCTTTCCCAAATCTTCATTTCCATGAACTGGAATCGTGACAAGATAAGAAAAACCCTCTTTCTTAAAATGATGATGACTTCCTCTTTGACGAACTTCAACCCATCCATTCTCAAGAGCTAGTTTCACCATTTCTTTACCTGTAAGTGGCATATATTATTGTTACCTCCTTACACTTACTATTATACGCATTATGTGTATAATTGTCAAATTAAAACAAACCACTTTTTTCTCAATAACTACAAAATAAAATAGACCAGCTTCCTGATCTACTTTATTCTATATTCATTGACTTTTGGTCAAATTTTGGTCACACTTTGGTCAAAGATTCCAAAAATACTAACCTATTTTAAAAAACTAAATTGTGATGATTGCCCATAAACAAACACTTTGAATGTTCTTTATGCTTCTTTACATTTCTAAAAATGCCCCCTGCTGGAATCGAACCAGCAACTACTCCTTAGGAGGGAGTTGTTATATCCATTGAACTAAGGGAGCTAGATAAAAACTCTGCTGAAGAAGCAGAGTTTTTTAGTCGAATTAACGACGGATTTCTTTGATACGAGCTGCTTTACCTTGAAGAGCACGCAAGTAGTACAATTTCGCACGACGCACTTTACCGTAACGAACAACTTCGATTTTTTCAACACGTGGAGTGTGGATTGGGAAGATACGCTCAACACCTACACCGTTAGAGATTTTACGAACTGTGTAGTTTTCTGAGATGCCAGCACCTTTACGTGCGATAACAACACCTTCAAAAATCTGGATACGTTCACGGTTACCTTCGACAACTTTCGCGTGTACACGAACAGTGTCACCAGGACGGAATGATGGGATATCTGTACGAAGTTGACCTTCAGTCAAGCTTTGGATTAATGGATTCATTTTATTCTCCTATCTTTGTCAATCTTGAGGAATCTTCCTCAGCGGATAAACTGTATTCTTGTGCGTCCATTACACACAAGATACAGTTTACCAAATTTCCACAAAAAAGTAAAGAAATTTATAGCAGAATTCCTAAAAAAATCGCAACCAAACCACCTAGGTAGGTCAAAGCTAGGTAAGAATAAAAGACTTTCCTATCACTCAGCAACCTTTGGAGTTCGTCATTCAATGTAGAGAAAGTCGTTAAACCGCCACAAAATCCTGTTGCTAAAATAGCATAGACTTCCTTAGATTCCACATGATTGTAGAATAATCCAATCAAAAAACAACCTAAAAGATTGGCTATTAGCGTTCCGAGTGGCAATTTAGAAGCTTGATTATAGCGGGAAAAGAAATAACGTACTAGAGCTCCGAAGCCACAAGCAATTGCAAGATAGACGATTACCATTTCTTCCTCCCTAAATAGTAAGCTAAAAGCAGTCCTCCACCGATGCTCAAAAGCAAATACAGGACTAAACTAAAATAGCGCCCTGTATCAAGCAGTTTCACAGCATCAAGCATGAGACTAGAAAAGGTTGTTAGACCTCCGCAAAAACCTGTACCTAGTGCTAAAACCAAGCCCTTACTTGTCCCCTTATAAACCAGATAGCCCTTGACAAGATAAACCAAGCAGAAAATACCCAGATAGTTAACAAGAAGGGTGCCCCAAGGAAAATCTGGACTAGCTGGTAACCAAGTGGAAACTAGATAGCGGACAAGTCCACCCACCATGGCAGCTAGAAAAATTCCTAGCGGATAAAATTGTTCTTTTTTCATTTGATGTTTTGATCCTGATAATCACGCGAACGTTTGAGTATGTCCGAAAAAGTCGCTACAATAGTCTCCTGATAGCGCTTATCTCCTACACGACTTCTAACCTTTTCAAAGATAATTGATTCTCTCTTGGTATCTAAAATCGGTTTACCTGATGCTTTCTTATAAGCAACTACCCCCTCAACCAAATGCATTCGTTCTTCTAGAAGTTTAACAATTTGGTCGTCGATTTGATCAATTTCTTGGCGAATAATATCTAAATCCATACAGTCTCCTCCTTTATTTGAATTATTGTATCAAAAAGCCACCAAATAGGCTAGTAAAATCCCAACTCACGATAAGAAAAATGCACTGATTGATTACATCAGCGCACTTTTGTGCTTATCCTACTTTAGCAGCCAATTCTTCTGCGAATTGTTCTAAGCGTTCAATATCTTCTTCCTCGGCGGATAGGTCAACTTTGACGCATTCTGAGCCTTTTTCTGCTCCTGTCGAAACAAAAACACGGTCAAAGTCATCAACAGCTTTACAGAATTCATCGTAGAAGGTATCTCCTGAGCCGACTACTCCGTAGATTTTACCATTCAAGTTGAGATCTGCTAGGTCTTCGTAGAAGTCCATCATCTCATCTGGCAATTCACCATCACCATAAGTATAGGTCGCAACGATAGCGATGTCTGCTTCTAAGAAGTCTGAAGCGTCAACAGTTGTACATTCATCAACATCGACATCCAAGCCCAAGTCACGTAATTTGTCTGCTACAATATCTGCAATTTCTTCGGTATTACCGGTCATACTGGCAAATACAATTTTTGCTAATGCCATATCGTCCTCCTCAATTTATCTTTCTCCATTATATCACATCTTTTTCATTTTAAAAATAAAAATTCTTGTGCTACAATGAAATGAGAAAGAATTGAGGTTATTTATGGAAATTTGCCATCAAATTTTAGAAAAAATCAAAGAATACGACACGATTATCATTCATCGTCATATGAAACCAGACCCTGATGCCTTGGGAAGTCAGGTGGGATTGAAAGCTCTTCTCAAACATCATTTCCCAGAAAAAACCATCAAAGCTGTTGGTTTTGATGAACCAACTCTTACTTGGATGGCTGAGATGGATCTTGTTGAAGATAGTGCCTACCAAGGGGCACTTGTTATCGTCTGTGATACGGCGAATACTGCTCGTATCGATGATAAGCGCTATCGTCAAGGTGATTTTCTCATTAAAATTGACCACCATCCAAATGATGATGTATATGGTGACCTATCTTGGGTGGATACTAGTTCAAGTAGCGCTAGTGAGATGATTACCCTATTTGCCCAAACAACTCAACTGGCCTTGTCAGATCGCGCTGCTGAATTACTCTTTGCAGGAATTGTTGGTGATACAGGTCGCTTCCTCTACCCTTCTACCACTGCACGGACTCTTCGTCTGGCTGCCTATCTAAGAGAACAGAACTTTGACTTTGCGGCTCTCACTCGAAAAATGGACACTATGAGCTACAAAATTGCTAAACTTCAAGGCTACATCTACGACCATCTGGAAGTGGATGAAAATGGTGCAGCGCGCGTTATCCTGAGTCAGGAAATCTTAAAACAATTCAATGTTACCGATGCTGAAACTGCGGCCATTGTTGGAGCTCCTGGTCGGATTGACAGCGTCAGTCTCTGGGGAATTTTTGTAGAACAGGCTGATGGCCACTACCGTGTTCGCTTACGCAGTAAAATACATCCTATCAATGAAATCGCCAAGGAACATGATGGTGGAGGCCACCCTCTAGCAAGTGGTGCTAATTCCTATAGCCTAGAGGAAAACGAAATCATCTACCAAAAGTTAAAAAACTTGCTTAAAAACTGATAAAATACTTGCCAAACTTTTCAGAATCTGATAGACTAGTATGGTAACAATCTATGGCTCGCAAAGAGACCATGGCAGAAAGGAAATATTGCAAAATGAAAAAAGATATCCATCCAGAATATCGCCCAGTTGTCTTCATGGACACAACTACTGGTTACCAATTCCTTAGCGGTTCAACAAAACGCTCTAACGAAACAGTTGAGTTCGAAGGCGAAACTTACCCATTGATCCGTGTGGAAATTTCATCAGACTCACACCCATTCTACACTGGACGTCAAAAGTTCACTCAAGCAGATGGACGCGTGGATCGTTTCAACAAAAAATACGGTCTCAAATAATGATAAAAAGAGCAGTTTCAGCTGTTCTTTTTTTTGTTTCTTGAAATTAACTGCGTTTCAAATAGACCTTCTCCCAACCCTAATAAAACCTGAAGTAAGGCTGGTGTTACAAAGTAAAAACCAAAAGCCAGTCCAACTAGAAAACAAAGGAAACTAGCTGGAATATAGGCAAAAACTGCTCTAGCCTCTTCCTTCTTTAAACCGGGTTTGATGAAAGACCAGATATGATACACCGTGTAAGGCAAGGTGATGGTAAAGGCCATCAGACTAGCCAAACGTATGTATATCCATAAAATATCATTAGGTCCTAAAACAATCAACTTTTGCTGAAAAGATTGGGTCACATACTGGTAAATTTGATCTGCAAAAAGCAGAGAGACACAGAATACCAAAAAGAAACAAATGACCACTGCCAATAATCTCTTTCTAAATTCTACCAGATGTTCAACGATTGTCAATTCTTTTCTATCCATCTATTTTTCACCCTGTCTGAAAGTGACAATCAAGACAATAACGACAAAGAGTAACTGGCTGGCCAATCCTTCCCAACTTGGGTAAATTTCAATCAGGTCTATAGTTGGAAATCCTGTCAGCAAGTGATTTGGTGTCATATTGGTCAACTGAAGAGCATGGATACTAACTCCCAGCATCTTGAAAGCCAAAGCATAAATCATCCAAGTTAGGATAAAGAAGACCTTATGAGGTAAGAAGAACTGACTGGTCTTGTTCATCACAAGGGCAATAATTACCAGAACCAGCAAGGCAAGTGAAATGCCCAAGACAAATTCAAAGCTGGAAATTCTTGGTAAAATTCCGACATAAAAGAGAATGGTTTCTGCTCCCTCACGGAAAACAGCTAGGAAACTAAGGGCAAACATGGAAATGAAGGAACCTGTTTTGGTCACTGTTTCCATTTGCGACTCCATAAAAGCATTCCATTTTTTGACTGAGGATTTGCTGTGGAGCCAGATTCCAATCAAAATCATCATAGCAACTGCAAAAATCCCAACTGCTCCTTCGATGATTTCACGATTGGAGCCTGATGTTACTGCTGGAAAGGCTATTTGCAGGATGACAGCAATGACAAGACTGGCCATAATTCCTGTGATAGCACCACCATAAACCCACTTGAGCCCTTTATGCATCTTGGCTGCTTTCAAGGCCATAACAATTAAGAGAGCCTCTACCCCTTCTCTCAGGAGAATCAGCATAGCATCAAAAGCATTGTAACGTGCGCTAGTATCAATTTGTGATAAATCTGCAATCAGTTTTTCTAATTTTTCTTGGTAATCCTTCTCACTTCCCTTGACCATAATCACAGGGCTTTCACTTTCCACTCGAGTATAGAGGGAAGGATTGGTCGTGCTAACAGAACCCTCAATCGTTGGCCAGATAGTAATAAATTCCTTCATACTAGCTGCTCCTGATGCGTGGTCACCAGCTTGGAATTGTTCCAAAGCCTTCTTCAAAAGGTCAATACCGTCTTTAAGACTTAAATCAGAAGATGTTGCTGCGACTTCTTTTCCGCTTACAAAATCATCAATAGCCTTTTTTAGATCCTCAAAGGAAGTCTGGATTGAGTTAAAATCTGTAGGCTCGGTTTCCATACTACTTCGCAAGAAGGAGATAGCTGTCTCAACACGTCCATAATGGGCCGTACTATTGTCACGAACCACACTTTCATTGATGGTCCAAGTGGAATTCATTTTCTTAAAAGCTTCACGAACCTTTTCCAAATCTTTGAAAGCAATGGCCTGTTCCAAGGCTTCAAAACGAGGACTTAGACGGTTGACCAATTTTTCCTTTTCCGCATCTAAGTCAACAGGATTTTGTTCTTTTTCAAAGGCCAATAGGGCTGAAGAAAGTTCTGTGAGTTTGTCTTCGGTAATCGCACCTGATTGAGCTAACTTTTCCTTAACGACTTTACCAGCTTCAGAATTGCTGTCTTCTACTCTTTCGAAATCTGATGCCATCTCTTGAACTAGTTTCTGGGCTTCAGACTGATTGCCATTTTTGACCGCTTTGGATGCATCTGTGATTTTCACAAAGTAAGAACTCAGACTCTCTTGTGCCCCTACTGGAGAAAGGATTAAAAATGACAGAGCTAAAACCAAGAACCAACTTCTAGCCTTCCAATAATTTCTGACCAATGTAGCCTCCTTTCTCCACACCACCAAAGCAAGCAAAGAGTCCACTACCGATGTGAGTGATGTATTCATTCATCTTATCTGTAGCACCTAGATTGGTTTGAACCTTAACAAAGTTATCTGGATCCTTCTGGAAAGAAATGAAGAGCAGACCCGTATCAAACTGACCAGTCTTTTCATCAATCCCATCTGAGTATGAATAAGAACGACGCAAAAGTGGCTTATCCACTTCCTTAGCCAAACGAACATGCGAATCATCAGGCAAAAGACTCAAATCTACCTCATCAAACTCATTTTTCTTACCAAAGGGGGCACCACTTTCCTTGTAACGACCAAAAGTATTTTCCTGTTCTTCAAGACTGGTGAGGTCCCAGGTCTCTAAAAACATCTGAATCCGACGGACTGCCATATAAGAACCATTTTCCATCCAGTCCTTACTATCAACCCAGATAACGCGGTCAAAGTCTTGCTCCTTGGTTGGATTTGCTGTTCCATCCTTAAAACCAAAGAGGTTCCGCGGGGTCTCCATTCGATCTCCGATGGCTGCAAAACCAGACTGACTCCAACGAAGAGTCACGGCATTTCTCCCCTTACGGATGAGGTTGCGAATCGCATGAAAGGCAACCTGCTCATCATCTGCACAGGCCTGGATGACAATATCACCGCCAGTATATTTTTCACGCAATTGCTCTTTAGGGAATGGCGGTAAATCCCTGAACAATTGAGGACGCTTGTTTTCCAAGTTCATCTTTTTCAAGAAACTTGCAGACACACCAAAAGTCAGGGTAAAACGATGCGGATTAAGCCCGACTGTTTCCCCAGTATCGCTAGGAGGCAAGAGAGTATTCTGGCCGTCTTTTTTGACCAATTCTCCCTCTACCAATTTGGCACTATAATCCATCCAATCCTTGAACAACTGGATAATCTTATCCTTATCCGTCGTATGCAAGTCTAAGACAACAAAATAGATATTTTTTTGCATGGGCGTACTAATCCCAGCTTGATGCTTGCCATAAAAAGCAATTTTTTCATTTCCGTACGAGATTTTTTCCTGAGTTCCTAGCTTAGGTGCGAAAAAAGCAGAAGCACCAGAGAGTCCTAGCGCTAAACCAGCCCCTCCAATCCCTGCTTTTTTTAGAAATTCTCGACGGTCCATTTTCTTCTCAAAAAACTTTTCGTCTTTTTCAGTCATGACTCTTATTCTCCACTAAGAAATTTACCCATTTGTGATAGAGGTTCACCAAGTTTTGTCACAGCTTCTGACAATTCTTTGGTATCTTCTTTTGTCAAATCAGTATAGAGTTTGTAGTGTTCCTTGTCTGTCATGTGTTTGTCCAGCAAACTATTAACTGACTTGAAATCTGCTTCCAATTCTTTTACTAGGTTAGCGTCTGATTTTTCAAGTAAAGGTTTAAAGAGTTGGAAAATCTTCTCAGCACCTTCAATATTGGCACGGAAGTCATACAAGTCTGTATGTGAGTAAATTTCCTCTTCACCTGTAATCTTGCTTGTTGCCACTTCATTAAGCAAGTCAACTGCTCCAGTCAACATAACCTTATAGTCCACATCCACAGTTGCAATCTTGGCTTTCAATTCCTTGATATCATTTACTAACTGATCGCCGTAGCTTTCAGTTCCTTTAGTTGTATTGTCTTCCCAAAGGATACGTTCGATACGGTGGAAACCTGACCAACCTTCCTCTGTATTGTTTTCGTCCATGTAGTCTGCCAAACGGAAGTCAATCTTGACATCTGACTCACCAAAACTCTCGGCAATCGGTTCTGAACGCTCATAATACATACGAATCAGTGGATAAACTTTCTTGGCTTCTTCTAACTGTCCTTCTTTCAACAGTTTGACAAATCCTTCCGTATCTGTCAACAGTTTATCAATTTGCTCTTGCACAAAAGTCTTATAGTCAGCAGTGGCCTTATCAAGCATTTTTTGCTTATCTTCAGACAAGGCGGAATCACTTGTGTTGCTCGCCTTAGATTGGTTATTAGCACAAGCTGTCATTAGCAAGGCTGAAGATAAAAGGACAAAACCTAGTTTTTTCATTGTTTACTCCTATTGGTTCAGGAAACCTGAATTAATTTTACGTTTCATTATATGTTTTCACTCATTTTTCAATAAATTTTCAGACAATTTAATGTTTTAAATTTAAACTAATATTAGACTTTTAACCTCAAAATTGATAAAATAGGAAAGAAAATAATTGTAAAAGGAAACAGTAAATCACCATGATGAACATGCAAAATATGATGCGTCAAGCACAGAAACTTCAAAAACAAATGGAACAAAGCCAAGCAGAACTTGCTGCTATGCAATTTGTTGGCAAATCTGCTCAAGACCTTGTCCAAGCGACCCTAACTGGTGACAAAAAAGTTGTCAGTATTGACTTCAATCCAGCTGTCGTTGATCCAGAAGATCTTGAAACTCTTTCAGATATGACTGTTCAGGCTATCAACTCTGCTCTTGAACAAATCGATGAAACGACTAAGAAAAAATTAGGTGCTTTCGCTGGAAAATTGCCATTCTAATAAAAAAGGCTCTATAATATTTATAGTGGGTAAATCCCTTATAGATATTATGGAGCCTATTTTGATGTAGAAAAAGTCCCATAAAATCTATAATGAAAAGCGATCAAACAATCATTAGAAAGAATCCTATGGAACAATTACATTTTATCACAACTGCTTGATATTGAAAACTTTTTTTCTCATACTAAGTCCTAAACGCTAAAATCATTCTTAATCTTTTTTACCATTTGTTATTATATTCCTAAATTCCGGCTAAAACAGTCCACCAGACTGTTCTACTTCAATACTTAAGGCAAGTTGTAAATCATGCCAAACCATGAAGCAATTTAATCAAAGATTTCATGAGTACATGATCATCAACCCCTACTAACAGCATAGCAGTAAACTATTGTATCGCCTACTTTTTGTATGCGATTAACTACTAAAGAGATCATAGGGACACTCTTGAGTTACCAAGAAGAATCAAAGCAACACGATAATCTCTTACATTTTTACTTCTAAAGTAAAATTTTGCGTACTTATTGATAAGAATATAGAGCTAGCTCATCCTCTCTTTCAGGCTTTCTTTAGAACCAGCATCACCGCCCTTCAATTATCTTATTACAACGTAAAATTAGGAGAGAATTATAATCTTATCCAATGCAATACCTTTGATTTTCGGAACTTTGAAAACTTCAAAAAACGGATTTTTATCGTTCTCAACATCAAAAAAGAAAGGACGAATTTCGTCCTTTCTCGATCTTATCTTTTCTTCAACCCACTATAGTTGACAAAGAGCCTTTAATTTTAAAGACTTTTTCCCAGCCTTTTTTATATCTCTGTCAATGGTGTTGCGGTATCTGGTGAGGTATCATAAACCTTAAAGTCTACTCCGACTCCCAGATCAGCTTGCGCCAGCTGATTGACCATGGTCATATGAGCCAGTTCCTTAATATTGTTCTCCTTAGATAAATGCCCAAGGTAGATTTTCTTAGTGCGGTTTCCCAAGGTACGAATCATAGCTTCAGCACCGTCCTCGTTAGAAAGGTGACCCAGATCAGATAGGATTCGTTGTTTGAGTCGCCAAGCATAGGAACCTGCTCGCAAAATCTCTACATCATGGTTTGACTCGATAAGATAGCCATCTGCATTCTCGACAATTCCTGCCATACGGTCACTAACATAACCTGTATCTGTCAAAAGGACAAAACTCTTATCATCCTTCATAAAGCGATAGAACTGCGGTGCGACCGCATCATGGCTAACACCAAAACTCTCAATGTCGATATCTCCAAAGGTTTTGGTTTTGCCCATTTCAAAGATATGCTTTTGCGAAGAATCCACCTTCCCAAGATACTTGCTATTTTCCATAGCCTGCCAAGTCTTTTCATTGGCGTAAAGATCCATACCATACTTGCGAGCCAAAACTCCTACTCCATGGATATGGTCAGAATGCTCATGAGTAATCAAGATGGCATCCAAGTCTTCTGGCTTGCGATTAATTTCAGCAAGTAGGCTAGTAATCTTTTTACCAGACAAGCCTGCATCCACTAAAAGCTTCTTTTTTGGAGTTTCCAGATAAAAGGAATTTCCACTGGAACCCGACGCTAAAATACTGTATTTAAAGCCTGTTTCACTCATTCTAGTCTTCTACTTCATCCTCCCATACTTCTTCTTTTACTGCATCCTTATCATAAGGGAGTACAATGGTAAAGGTTGAACCCTTACCGTATTCACTCTTGGCCCAAATAAAGCCATCATGTTGTTTGATAATCTCTTTAGCAATAGCTAGTCCTAAACCAGTACCACCTTGGGCACGACTTCTAGCACGATCCACACGATAAAAACGGTCAAAGATACGTGGTAAATCTTGCTTTGGTATCCCCAATCCTTGGTCTGAAATGGATAAAATCATCTGATCATCAGTTGTCTTCATGGTCACTGTGATTTTCCCACCATCTGGAGAATACTTGATTGCATTGTTAAGAATATTATCAATCACCTGTGTCATCTTATCTGTATCAATCTCTATCCAAACTGAGGTAATGGGGTAATCTCTCACCAGTTCGTATTTCTTCTCTTCGTCCTGCCCTCTTATCTGATCAAAACGGTTGAGGATAAAGGTAATAAAGGCAGTGAAATTGATCAATTCCACATCTAGGTGACTGGTTGCATTATCAATACGTGAAAGATGGAGGAGATCCGTCACCATCCTCATCATACGGTTGGTTTCATCTAGAGACACCTTAATAAAGTCTGGCGCGACAGGTTCTGACAAGGCCCCCTCATCCAAAGCTTCAAGATAGGATTTTACGCTAGTCAAAGGAGTTCGTAACTCATGACTAACATTAGAAACAAAGAGTCTCCGTTCCCGTTCTTCCTTCTCCTGCTCCGTCGTATCATGCAAAACAGCAACCAAACCTGAGATAAAGCCAGACTCACGACGGACCAAGGCAAAACGTACACGAAGGCTCAAATACTCACCATTGGCATCCTGAGAATCAATCATAAGCTCAGGAACTTGGGTAATCAAATCACGAAGTTCATACTCATCTTCAATCTTAAGCAATTCTAGAATACTTTTATTGAGAACCTCTTCTTTCTGAACACCTAGCTGTTTCTTAGCCATGTCATTAATCATAGTAATCTTGCCACGACGATTGGTCGCAAGGACTCCGTCTGTCATGTATGAGAGGATACTGTGCAATCGTTTACTCTCTTGTTCCAGATTTTCTTGGGTCAAACGGATTACTTCTGATAAATCATTGAGATTATTGGTAATATTAGTGATTTCAGAGCTTCCCTGCATATCCAATACCTGAGAATAATCTCCTGCAATCAGGTCCTTAACTTTTTGATTGATTTGCTTCAACCGAATATTATCCCGACGATTTTCTAGCAAAAGTAAGGTCACTACTAAAATAAAGCCAAGTAGAATGAGGATAAAGATAAAATCACTGGTTAAAACTGTATCTTTAATTAGTTTAATCATTATTTCTCATATAATAACCAACACCGCGACGTGTTAGGATATATTCAGGACGACTTGGTGTATCTTCTATCTTCTCACGCAAACGTCTGATGGTTACGTCAACTGTTCGAACATCTCCGAAATAATCATACCCCCAGACCGTTTCAAGCAAGTGTTCACGCGTAATTACTTGACCGATATGAGAAGCCAAGTGATACAAAAGCTCAAATTCACGGTGAGTTAAGTCTAGTTCTTCACCGTATTTCTTAGCTACATAAGCATCTGGCACAATCTCCAAGTCCCCAATTTGCAAGGGCTGAGTTTTCTTTTCATCAGACTCTTGGTTATCTACAGAAGCCAAGTCCGTACGACGAAGAAGGGCTTTGACACGCGCCTGCAATTCACGATTTGAGAAGGGTTTGGTTACATAGTCATCTGCACCAAGCTCTAAACCGATAACCTTATCAAATTCGCTATCCTTAGCTGAAAGCATGATAATAGGCACACTACTTGTCTTGCGAATAGTCTTCGCAACTTCTAAACCATCAATTTCTGGAAGCATCAAATCCAGAATAATAATATCTGGCTGCTCTGCTTCAAATTGCTCTAGCGCCTCACGACCGTTAAAAGCAGTTACAACTTCGTAACCTTCCTTGGTCATATTAAACTTGATAATATCCGAGATTGGTTTTTCATCATCTACAATTAATATTTTTTTCATATGTTCACCTTTTTCTCTACTATTATACCAAAAAAATAGCAAGAAGACACAATAGCTAGTCTTTGCTCCTGTCTAAGTTGGCCTGTGCATAAGCCTGCCAGATTTTTTGTTGGGGTTTGGCAAGTGGGTAGTCCTTAAACTCTTCTGGTGAAAGCCAGCGAACTTCCCTATCTGAAAAATCATGGAAATCACTCACCTGACCTGCTACAATTTGAACATGCCATTTACGATGACTAAAGACATGATTAACAGTCTCAAAACAACCATCAAGCCAATCAACTTCTAGGTCATAGTCCTGCTGGAAACTCTCCTCTGGACTGGGGCCAAAATTGACAATTTCTTCTGCAACCTGATGAAATAGGTCAAACTGCTCGTCTTGCGGAAACTCATCTACTTCTATCAAGGGAAAATGCCAAAATCCTGCTAACAACTTTTCGCTTTCATTTTTTTCAAGTAAAAATTGCCCCTGAGTATTTTTGACCACCAAGGCTTTAAGATAAATGGGAACTGGCTTTTTCTTGGGAGCCTTGATTGGATAACGGTCCATGCTTCCATTCTGATATGCCGCACTAAAGTCCTTGACTGGGCTCTCTTCTGGCCTAGGATTTACAGGAGCCTCAATATCAGACCCTAAGTCCATCAAGGCTTGATTAAAATCACCCGGACGTTCTGGATCAATCAAGATTTCCATCATTACCTGAAAAATTTTGCGATTACTTGGAATGCCAATATCCTGATTGACTTCAAACAGACGAGCCAAAACTCGCATGACATTGCCATCTACAGCTGGCTCAGGCAAGTTAAAAGCAATACTGGAAATGGCTCCTGCTGTGTAAGGTCCAATCCCTTTCAAACTAGAAATTCCTTCATAGGTGTTTGGAAATCGGCCACCAAAGTCAGTCATAATCTGCTGGGCTGCAGACTGCATATTGCGTACTCGAGAATAATATCCCAAACCTTCCCAAGCCTTCAACAAACGCTCTTCAGGAGCATTCGCCAAACTTTCCACTGTCGGAAACCAGTCCAAGAATCGTTCGTAGTAGGGGATAACCGTATCCACTCTGGTCTGCTGGAGCATAATTTCAGATACCCAGATATGATAAGGATTGTTACTTCTACGCCAGGGTAAATCTCTTTTATTTTCATCATACCAAGCGAGAAGGTTCTCACGGAAAGACCTAATCTTCTCCTCCGGCCACATGACGATACCGTATTCTTTCAAATCTAACATATCTCTAGTATAACACAGAAGATTTCACCTGTCTTTGTATCTGATTTATAATATTTTCAATAGATAGTATATAAGCTTTCTATCTACTTAAATATTTGACATGACTTCAACTGAAAATCAATAAAGTATCGGAGAATGTGATTATCCACTTTCAAGCTTTGATTGTAAAACAAATAAGCTAGAGATATAGGCTTATTTAAAATAGTTGATAATCCTACTAATCAACAATAAACACTCATCACTCTTAGAAAATAACGAAAATACTGGTTGACATCATCCTAAAACAAATGAAAAAAATAGTGTTTTGCCCCAAAACCAAAAGAAAAGCCTGTCATACAAGCTCAAATACTTGATATGATAGGCTTTTTAAAGGCTGATTATTTAACAGCGTCTTTAAGAGCTTTACCAGCTTTGAATGCTGGAACTTTAGAAGCTGCAATTGTGATTTCTTTACCAGTTTGTGGGTTGCGACCTTTACGTGCAGCACGCTCACGAACTTCAAAGTTACCAAAACCGATCAATTGAACTTTTTCACCAGCTGCAAGGTAGTCAGCTACTGCTGAAAATACAGCTTCAACTGCTGCTGCTGAGTCTTTCTTAGTCAATTCTGTAGCTTCTGCTACTTTAGCGATCAAATCTTGTTTGTTTGCCATGTTAATGATTCCTCCAAATTAATTTCTAATTAACAAATATAATCATATCCTAAAATCCCTTATAGGTCAAGTTAAAAACGCTGTTTATTCGCATTTTCTTTATTTTTTTAGGAATGGTAACGTACCAAAATAGCCCACGCATTCTCACCTGTATGAGTCTGAATAATAGAACCGGTTTCTAAAACAGAAATTGGTTTTTCAACATAGGCTTGTAAACTTTCTTTCATCTCTTTTGCCCAGTCAGCATTACCAGAATATGAAATTCCAATCTCTGCTACAGAACGTTCAGAGAGAGATGTTGTCAACTCGTCTAACCATTTTTTAAAGGTTTTAGCTCCGCGACCTTTAACAATTGGCTGCAATTCATGGTCTTTCATTTGCATGACAACACGGATATTGAGAAGGGAGCTCAACAATCCAGTTACACGGCCAATTCGTCCACCTTTTACTAGATTTTCTAGAGTAGAAACACCAATATAGAGCTCCGTATGTTTTTTTACCTCTTCAACGTGAGATAAAATTTCCGCCATATCTTTGCCTTCTTGTGCTAATTTCGCAGCCTCAACAACTTGGAATTTCAAGGCTTGGTCAGTAAAGGAACTATCGATAACTGTCACGTCGGCAGTAGATAGGCTGGCACCTTGGCGTGCTGCTTCTACAGTCCCCGAAAGAGCATGGGACATATGAATAGCAAGAATCTGGCTACCATCCTTGCATAGGTTCTCAAAAACTTCAGCGAAGACACCTACAGGTGGTTGACTTGTTTTAGGAAGATTCTTACTTTCTTGCATCAACTGAAGAAATTTACCTTCTTCTTTCAAATCCGCATCAGAATAAACAACATTATCAATCATTACAGATAATGGAACAATTGTAATATCTAATTGTTTTACTAGTGCTGGTTCAATAGTAACAGATGAATCGGTTACAATCTTAATTTTTGTCATAGTATCAATCTTTCTATTTTAGGATTCAGATTGGTTTTCTTACTTCTAATTATATCAAAAAAAGATTAAAAATCCTAATGGAGTCAATCAAATTTTCCGTAAAAATTTGATATAATCAACTTATAAGAAAAGAGGTATCCTATGATTAAAAAAATTTACCCCATTTTTACCATTTTACTAGGTGCTGCTATTTATGCTTTTGGCCTGACTTATTTTGTAGTTCCTCATCATCTCTTTGAAGGAGGGGCGACAGGTATTACCCTTATCACCTTTTATCTTTTTAAAATCCCTGTTTCGCTCATGAACTTGCTGATTAACATTCCCCTTTTCATTCTAGCATGGAAAATATTTGGAGCAAAATCCCTCTATTCTAGTTTGCTAGGAACCTTAGCCTTATCCGCCTGGTTGGCTTTTTTTGAGCGTATTCCCCTTCATATTGATCTTCAAGGTGATTTACTAATCACTGCCCTTATAGCGGGAATTCTATTGGGAATTGGTCTTGGAATTATCTTTAATGCTGGAGGTACAACTGGTGGTACTGATATTCTAGCTCGTATTCTCAATAAATACACTCATATATCAATGGGAAAACTGCTCTTTATCTTAGATTTTTGTATTCTCATGCTCATTCTCCTAATCTTCAAGGACTTGCGATTGGTTTCCTACACGCTCTTATTTGATTTTATCGTTTCTCGTGTCATTGATTTGATTGGAGAAGGTGGCTATGCTGGTAAAGGCTTTATGATTATCACAAAACGTCCTGACCAACTTGCTAAAGCGATTAATGATGACCTAGGAAGAGGCGTTACTTTTATTTCTGGTCAAGGCTACTATAGTCAAAAAGATTTGAAAATTATTTACTGTATTGTCGGTAGAAATGAGATTGTGAAAATGAAGGAAATGATTCATCGAATCGATCCTCAAGCCTTTATAACTATTACAGAAGCCCATGAAATCCTTGGAGAAGGATTTACCTTTGAAAAAGAATAAAAAGAGGTAGTGTAGTGACCTCAAAAGTTAGACTTATTCATCTATCTTTTGGGTTACAAACAACCTCTTTTTTGTTTACTCAATTTCTTAAGACCAATTCCGGGCTAGTTCTTCATCAGCCTTTAACTGATCCACTAATTGGTCGACTGAGTCAAATTTGGTCATATCTCGAATGCGATCAAGCCAATAAACCATGACGGTTTCTCCATAAATATCTTGATTAAAATCAAAAATATTGACTTCAAAACGTGCTTCTTCTCCATCAAAGGTCACATTTTTCCCAACACTAGCCATGGCACGATACTTCTGTCTTTGAATCTCAACATCAACGACATAAACGCCATCTGCTGGCATATAAGTACGATCTAAAAGCACCAAATTAGCTGTTGGATAACCAATCGTACGACCACGAGCATTGCCATGAACCACCATACCTCTTGATGGAAGCGGTGCCCCCAAAAGTTCTCCTGCTTCTTTCACATTTCCATCTAAAATAGCTTGACGGATACGAGTTGAACTAATCTTTCCTTTCTCATCTTCTACAGGTGGAACGATAATGACTTCTCCATCAAAGTAATCCTTTAAGTCTTCTGCCGTTTTTTGGTCAGAACCAAATGTATAATCAAAACCTGCAACAATAATTTTGGCATTCATAGCCTTGATATAAGTTGCAAAAAATTCTTCTGCCGTGAGACTAGCGAATTGACTACTAAAATCAAGGAGATATAATTCTTCTACACCTTCACGCTTTAATTTTCTTTCACGTTCAGCAGGGTTCAAAATATGTAAAAACAGATCAGGATGATAAGGCTCTAAAGCGATCTTTGGAGATTCATTAAAGGTCATAACAACGATAGGCAATAAGTCCTTTCTCGCAGCCTTATTGGCAACACGAAATAATTCTTGATGCCCCTTGTGTATACCATCAAAATAGCCGAGAACAACGACTGAATCAGAAGGTGTGCCAATATCTTTTTGGTTTTTTATAGGAATAGTAATAATCATAAAATAATTATATCATAGCGATAGCTATTTCTGGAACAGAAAATCTGAAATGTCGTTTTTTTAACCTGAAATAGCCATTTTTGCAAAAGGGAGTAGCATGCAACAAAAATGAGTAATTGACATTCTAAATTTTTCCCAATTTAGAATCATTTTTGAGGGAAAATTGATAGTTATAGTGAAATAAAATCTGAACAAAGTAATCAGGGAATTAAATTTAATTTCTAACATTTTTTAGAAAGCAAAGCGTATTATTCCAACTTCAATCCACTATAAACGAGGCTGGGCAAAAAGTCTTTAAAATCAAAAAACGCATAATATCAGGTATTGAAAAAACTTGATACTATGCGTTTTATTGTGGGAAAATTTACTACATTTTCTACTGAAATTGAGTTTTTTCCCAACCTCTTTTTAGTACTTCATTTCATAAACCAACCACTACTATTATCACTTTATCAATCTTCAAGCTAATACTTAAGACCTAATTTAAACATGTTTAAAAAATATCGAAAAGAAGCTTGATATTAAGAATGGTTAAGACAATTGCAACTGCGTAGCCTATGATTGTGTTCCACTTGGCATTGGTAAATTCTCCCATCAGTGACTTCTTAGAGGTCAAATAGATTAAGGGGAAAATTGAAAACGGAAGAGCGATTGAAAGAAATACCTGTGAGTAAACCAATAACTGATCCAAGGTCTTTTCTTGATGTCCAAATAAGACAGCGACTATAATCACAGGTAGCAAGGCAAAAATACGTGTACCGATACGGATAAGCCACTGAGGTAATTTCAGATGCAAGAAACCTTCCATGACAATCTGTCCTGTCAAAGTTCCTGTAATGGTCGAATTTTGACCACTGGCTAAGAGAGCCAGAGCAAACAAAGTTGACAAAGTTGAGCTGGCTATCGCTCCTGCTATTGTCGAATCCTGTAAAGCATTGTACATTTGGGAGAATGCTGAAATTTCAGATGCATGACCAAAAAAGAGGGAGGCACCCAAAATGAGCAACAAGGAATTGACAACAAAAGCTAAGGACAACTGAAGATTTGAATCCAAGGTCATAAAGCGCACTGCTTTTCGGACGTCCTTCTTATCTTTGTGGTTAATTTTCCTTGTTTGCGATAGGGATGAATGAAGATAGAGATTATGGGGCATGACTGTCGCTCCTACAATCCCTAAAGCTAAGGTCAATTGACTCTCATGTCCCGGAAGAGGACTTTCAAATAAAGTCGAAGTCGGTAAATAACCACTAAATATTCCCTGAATACTTGGATTGGATAAAGCCACCAGATAAGAAAAAATACCTAATATAGTTAAGATAAGAGTCGTAACAATAGCTTCAATCTTCTTGAACCCAAACTTCATCAACAAAAGTAAAAGAAATACATCTAAAACGGTTAGGAGGATAGCTACCATAATCGGTATTTTAAACAAAAGATTTAAGGCAATCGCTGAACCTAAAACTTCAGCCAAGTCTGTCGCCATTAAAGCTAATTCTAAAATCACCCACAGACTATAGCGAAGCCACTTGGGAGCATGATGAGCTGTTGCCTGCGCTAGATCCATCCTAGTCACGATACCGAGCTTTCCAGCCATTTGTTGTAACTGCATGGCAATGATGGATGAAATCAAAATAACAAATAAGAGACTATATTTGTAGGAAGCACCACCAACCACACTAGTAATCCAGTTTCCAGGATCCATATAACCAACTGCTACAAGAGCGCCAGGTCCTAAAAATGCTTTTAGATTCTGCCAAAAATGATTGTTATTGGGAGTTTCAATAGATTGATTGATCTCAGAAAGAGAGACCTTTTTGTAAGAAGACATCGGAATTTTACACTTTCTAATCTGTCTTTACCTATTTTCTTAATGGATTTTTTGAAAAAATGATGAAAATAGTTTTCTATTTTCAATTCATCCTTATTATATCACATTTTAGAATGATTCTTAAGGAAAGCATGATAGTTGAAATAAGCAACATCAGTATTGTAAAAGTCAGCGATTTACGACGCTGGCTTTTAAACTGTGAAAAACTTTTCTAAACTAAATTGCTTCTGTGACAAAACTACGGCTTTCAAGTACCTTAAGCATGGCGTTAGCTGTATCTATGGCTGTGAAGAGGGGCACCCCGTGTTCAATAGCTGAACGGCGGATTTGCTCACCATCTTCGTCAGCAGTTCGTTTTGTTCCTACTGTGTTAATGATAGCTTGAATTCTTCCTTTGCGTACAAAACTTGGAATATCCTTATCGTCATCACCAATCTTACTAACAGGTTGGGCTTGCAATCCATGACTGGCAAAGAAGGCTGCTGTCCCTTCTGTCGCAAGGATTCCATAGCCAATGTTTTGGAAACGACGAGCCAAGTCCAAGGCTTCTTCTTTGGCATCATCAGCGATGGTGAAGACTACATTTCCAAAGGTTGGCAAGTGTAAGTAAGAAGCTTCAAAAGCTTTATAGAGAGCTTTTTCCAAAGTAGCATCAGAACCCATAACTTCACCTGTTGACTTCATTTCAGGACCGAGCAAGCTGTCTACCTTAGCTAGTTTGGTAAAGGAGAAGACAGGTGCCTTGATATGAACACGGGTGCTTTCAGGGTAAAGTCCATCTTGGTAGCCAAGTTCTTCAAGTTTTTGACCAAGAATGAGCTTGGTTGCTACTTGAGCCATAGGAATATTGGTCACCTTAGAAAGGAATGGAACGGTACGGCTGGCACGTGGATTGACCTCAATAACGTAGACTTTTTCATCCTTGATGACAAACTGGATGTTCATCATTCCAAGACAGTTAAGGCCGATTGCTAGGCGTTTCGTATAGTCTGCGATGGTTTCTTGCACCTTTTGCGACAAGGTTTGTGGTGGGTAAACGGCCATTGAGTCACCTGAGTGAACACCAGCTCGTTCGATGTGCTCCATGATACCAGGAATGAGAACATTTTCTCCGTCTGAGATGGCATCAACTTCGCACTCCTGACCAACAATGTAAGAATCGACAAGAACTGGGTGGTCTGGACTAGCCTTAACAGCAGTTCGCATGTAAGAACGAAGATCTTCTTCATTTTCTACGATTTCCATAGCACGTCCACCTAAAACATAAGATGGGCGAACGAGGACTGGGAAACCAATCTTGCGAGCTGCAAGAACTGCTTCTTCTTCATTGGTAGCCGTTTGTCCTGGTGGCTGTGGAATATCCAGGTCTTTAAGGGCTTGCTCGAAGAGGTCGCGGTCTTCGGCACGGTCTAGGTCAGCGACTTGAGTTCCCAAAATGGTCACACCTGCTTGTGCCAATGGCTCCGCAAGGTTGATAGCTGTTTGACCACCGAACTGAACGATAACCCCTTTTGGTTGCTCCAAGTCAATGACGTTCATAACATCTTCGAATGTCAATGGTTCAAAGTAAAGCTTATCTGATACAGAAAAGTCTGTAGAAACGGTCTCTGGGTTTGAGTTCATGATGATGGCCTCATATCCAGCAGCCTGGATAGCCTTAACAGAGTGAACAGTTGCGTAGTCAAACTCAACGCCCTGACCGATACGGATTGGACCTGAACCTAGTACAAGTACAGATTCCTTATCAGACTTGATAGACTCGTTTTCCCAACCATAGGTTGAATAGAAATATGGTGTTTCAGAGTCAAATTCTGCCGCACAAGTATCGACCATCTTATAAACAGGAACAATCTTGTTTTCCAAACGAAGTTGGCGAACTTGGTCAGCAGTCGTTTTCCATAGTTCAGCAATCTTACGGTCTGAGAAACCATTGAGTTTGGCTGTTTTCAAGACTTCTAGATCTTGTGGATGAGCTCCCAACTCCTGCTCAATTTCAAAGATATGTAGGAGTTTATCGAGATAAAAAATATCAATTTTTGTAAGCTCTGCAATTTCTTCTGGTGTGTAGCCACGACGAATGGCTTCTGATACATAGAAGAGACGATCATCTTGGGCTTTGACTACTTTTTCAATCAAGGCATCATCAGAAACTGATGCAAGTTCAGGCATTTCATTGTGATGCACCCCAATTTCAAGGGAACGACAAGCTTTAAGGAGAGATTCTTCAATGTTACGACCGATTGCCATGACTTCTCCAGTGGCCTTCATCTGAGTACCAAGACGGCGCTCACCCTTTTCAAACTTGTCAAATGGGAAACGTGGAATCTTGGCAACAACGTAGTCAAGGGCTGGTTCAAACATGGCATAGGTTGAACCTGTAACTGGGTTGATCACCTCATCCAAGGTCAAACCGACGGCAATCTTAGCAGCTAACTTAGCAATCGGGTAACCTGTCGCCTTAGAAGCAAGGGCTGACGAACGCGATACACGAGGATTTACTTCAATAACATAATACTTAAAGCTGTGGGGATCCAGGGCCAGCTGAACGTTACATCCACCTTCAATCTTGAGGGCACGAATGATGCTCAAACTCGCGTCACGTAGCATTTGGTTCTCATAGTCTGACATAGTCTGAGCTGGGGCGAATACAATGGAATCCCCTGTGTGAATCCCAACTGGGTCAAAGTTTTCCATGTTACAAACAACCAAGGCATTGTCAGCTGAGTCGCGCATCACTTCATATTCGATTTCTTTGAAACCTGCGATTGAACGCTCAATCAAACATTGGGTAACAGGTGACAACTTCAGACCATTTTCAGCGATCTCGCGCAATTCTTCCTCGTTGGCACACATACCACCACCAGTACCACCAAGGGTAAAGGCTGGACGGACGATGACTGGGTACCCAATTGTTGCTGCAAAGGCAACAGCTTCTTCGACTGTGTTGACAATTTCAGATTCTGGAATTGGTTGTTCCAATTCTTCCATCAATTGTTTAAAAAGGTCACGATCCTCCGCTTGGTCGATGGCAGATAATTTTGTACCCAGAAGCTCAACACCAAGCTCATCTAGGATACCATTTTTAGACAAGTCCATGGCCATGTTGAGACCAGTTTGCCCACCAAGGGTTGGTAGCAAGGCATCTGGACGCTCCTTACGAAGAATACGCGTTACAAACTCAAGAGTAATCGGTTCAATATAAACCTTATCAGCAATTTCCTTGTCCGTCATGATGGTGGCAGGGTTTGAGTTAACCAAGACAACCTCATAACCTTCCTCTTTCAACGACAAGCAAGCCTGGGTCCCAGCGTAGTCAAACTCTGCAGCCTGACCAATAATAATCGGACCAGAACCAATCACCATAATTTTTTGAATATCAGTACGTTTAGGCATAGTTTATGATACAAAGCCCGTAAAGAACACAGTGAAAATAGGAAACTCGGTGCAGACACCTTCAGCGTCAAGACGATGTTTATCTTTTTCACACAGTTCTTAGGGCGTGTTCACTTCCGCGAACAATGTATCTTCTCCTTTCTATTCGGCAACTCTCAGGTTGCCATTAAATAAATTCTTCGACGAGCTTTTACTCGTTCTTAGTTTGATTGTTTAAAAGCTTCCATCATCTCGATAAACTCGTCGAATAGGTAGCTTGCGTCGTGTGGACCAGGGGCTGCGTCTGGGTGGTATTGAACAGAGAAAGCAGGTTGGTATCTGTGACGCACACCTTCAACTGACTTGTCATTGATTTCTTCGTGGGTGATAATCAAGTGTTCTGGCAAATCCTCACGGCTAACTGCATAACCATGGTTTTGACTTGTAAAATCCACACGTCCTGTAGCAATTTCGCGTACCGCATGGTTGAATCCACGGTGTCCAAATTTCATCTTGTAGGTCTTAGCACCATTTGCCATTGCAAAGAGTTGATGCCCCATACAAATACCAAAGATTGGAATTTTCCCTTGCACACCACGAATCATATCCAGTGCCTGTGGAACATCTTCTGGGTTACCTGGACCGTTTGACAACATAACTCCGTCAGGATTGAGATGGAGAATTTCTTCAGCCGTTGTCGAATAGGGAACAACCGTCACGTTACAGTTTCGCTTAGAAAGTTCACGTAGGATTGAGTGCTTGAGACCAAAGTCAACTAAGACAACACTCAAACCAACTCCTGGAGCTGGATATGAAGTTTTAGTAGAAACCTGCTTGATATTGTCTGTCGGCAAAACTGTTGCTTGGAGCTGATCCGTCACATGGTCCATACTGTCCCCAACATGAGTCAAAGTTGCACGCATGGTACCATGCTTACGGATAATCTTGGTAAGTGCACGCGTATCAATCCCTGAAATACCAGGAATTTTCTTGGCTTTCAAAAATTCATCCAAGGTCATTTGGTTGCGCCAGTTGCTTGCTCTACGTGCTTCTTCGAAAACAACGACTCCCTTACAAGTTGGAATAATGGATTCGTAATCATCACGGTTGATTCCATAATTTCCTACCAAAGGATAAGTAAAGGTCAAGATTTGTCCATTATAAGACTGGTCTGTAATGGATTCTTGGTAGCCGGTCATGCCTGTATTAAAGACGATTTCGCCTGTTACATCAATATCTGCTCCGAAGGCCTTGCCTTCAAAAACTGTGCCATCTTCTAATACTAGAAGTCTTTTTGTCATATTTTCACCTCTCGTGGACGCTCACTGGCGTCTTTTAACGTCTTGTGTTTTAGTTGGCGTTTCTACTCGCCAGTACGGATTCTAAGATTGCCATTCGAACAAAGACACCATTGGTCATTTGTTGGACAATCCGTGATTTTGGTGCTTCAACCAAGTGATCTGCGATTTCTACATCACGGTTGACTGGAGCCGGATGCATAATGATTGCTGTTTCTTTCAAGCGCTCGTAACGTTCTTGTGTTAAGCCATGTTGAGCATGGTAGTCTTCTTTTGAAAAGACTGCACCACTATCATGGCGTTCATGTTGCACACGAAGAAACATCATGACATCCACCTGATCAATAATTTCATCAATAGTTACAAACTGTCCATAGTCTGCAAACTCTTGACTTCTCCATTCCTCAGGTCCAGCAAAGTAAAGTTCAGCTCCCAAGCGTTTCAAAATCTGCATATTGGATTTGGCAACGCGTGAGTGGTCCAAGTCACCTGCAATCGCAACCTTGAGACCCTCAAAGTGGCCAAATTCCTCATAAATGGTCATCAAATCAAGCAAGCTCTGGCTAGGGTGTTGGCCCGAACCATCTCCACCATTGATGATGGAAGTCGTAATCGTGGGACTAGCAATTAACTCTCTGTAGTAGTCAACCTCTGGGTGACGAATCACACAGACGTCAACTCCTAAAGCAGACAAAGTCAAAATGGTATCATAAAGTGTTTCACCCTTATTGACTGAACTAGTCTTCACATCAAAGTCCAGTCGCTCCAATCCCAGTTTAATCTCTGCCACTTCAAAGGACTTATGCGTCCGTGTAGAATCCTCAAAGAAAAGATTGGAGACAATCGGATGGTCCTCATAGGGAAGCTGAGCTCCATTTTTAAACTCAATTCCTCGCTTGATCAATTTCATCACTTGTTCGACAGTGAGGTCTTCCATGGACACCACATGGTTCAATGCTTGTTGATTTTCTGACATGGCTACTCCTTTAGCTTTCTAAGCTTCTTCAGTAATCAGAACTCTGTCTTGGCCATCAAGTTCTGCCATCTCCACGATGATTTCTTCAGAACGACTGGTTGGGATATTTTTTCCAACGTAATCTGGACGGATTGGCAATTCTCTATGTCCACGATCGACTAGAACTGCTAAACTCACGCGCGCAGGACGACCATGACCGACAATATTATCAATAGCAGCGCGAATGGTACGACCTGTATAAAGCACATCATCCACCAAGATAACTTCACGGTCTGTCACATCCACTGAAACCAAAGAGGTATCTTCTCCACTTTTAATATCATCACGGAAAGGTTTGGTATCCAATTCCACAACAGGAACTGAAAGATTTTCTAGTTGCTCCAAACGTTCTTGAATTCGGTGGGCGATAAAGACACCGCGAGTTTTAATACCAGCCAAGACGATCTTATTCAAATCTTTGTTACGTTCGATAATCTCATAGGTAATACGCGTAATCGCTCGTTTGACGGTCAATTCGTCTACAACTTCTTTTGTCTTCATGACAAACCTCCAAAAAGAAAAGTCTCCTTAAACAAGGAGACTTGAAATGTATAGCCAAGCGAGCCCTACTGCAAACAGTATAGACTTCACCCTTCTACTTTATCGCGCTCCTTGCCTGCCTCACGGGACAGGTTTAAAGGAATATTTAGTTATCAATTACTATAGCACAAAGCATGGTTAAAATCAAGCAAAAACTTTTGATGTTCCATCTTACAAATTGCTAAAATCATATAATTGTGGGTACTGGTCACATTCTGGATTTTTAGGATGACAGATGGCTCTTCCAAAATAAATCATGGCCTGATGGGCTGCTAACCACTGCTCCGGTGGCAAGATATCCATGACACGCTTTTCCACCTCAAGCGGTGTCGCTGATTTTTTGACGATATCGTGGTGTTTGCTAATACGCTCCACATGAGTATCCACTGCAAAAGCTGGAATTCCAAACCCCACACTCATGACAACATTGGCTGTCTTGCGACCAACACCTGCCAAACTCTCCAATTCCTCACGTGTCTGAGGGACTTGACCATCAAAATCGTCTAGTAACTGTTGGGCACATTTTTTAAGAAATTTAGCCTTGTTCCGATACAGGCCCAGGCGAGAAATGTGTGAAGCAATCTCACTCTCTGTCGCTACAGACATGGCTTGTGGCGTTGGAAAGGCAGCAAAGAGACCTGGTGTGGCCTTATTTACTGCTGCGTCTGTTGTCTGAGCTGACAACATGACCGCAACCAAGAGTTCAAAATGATTAGTGAAATCAAGACTGGGCTTGGCATCTGGAAACAGAGCAATGATTTCTTCCAGCACTTTTCGTGCTCGTTTTTTTGACAAGACCATTATTCGTCTCCATCAAATAGTCCTTGTAAGCCAGCAAAAGGACTGTTTTCTTCTTTCTTAACTGCTTGTTGAGCTTGGTATTCTTCCTCTGTCATGATTTGCCAGTCATTTCCTGACACAAATCCTTGACCAGCTTCTTCTTCAGCTGTCAAGACCTTGATAGGGATATTAAGCAGGATATTGTCTGACACGCTCTCAGCAAGGTCAAGTTCTCCATTTTTGATAGGCAAGACCAAATCATCATCTAGAACTTCTTGATCTAGCTGGTTAGTTGCGCCTTCCATGAAAACTTCCGTGACTGGATAAGATTCAACTAACTCAACTGGCTCCATACTGCGACTTGAAGCAAGAACAATGGTGTAAGATAGTTGATAATCTAAGAAATACATACGGTCTTCATATTGTACTTTCCCAACTGCAAGGATATCTTTTACATCTAAAATTTCTTGATTGCGTGCACGCAGGTCTGCGGCTAGGTCTAACGTTTGTTCAAAATGCAAGCCTTCAGACTGCTTACGAATTTCTTGAATATTTAATTTCATACTTCCTCCTTAAAGATTTACTCTCTTGATTATACCATGAAAAGTCTACAAATCAGCATACCAAACTTTGTAATTAAAATTCGATTTTTTAATATATTTATCACTATATTTTTTGGTGCTATACTATAGGCAAGAATACATGATAGCAAAGAGGATGCTCATATGGAAGACAAAGAACTCATTACTAATGCTTACCACTCGTATTTTAGAGATTGAAATTTCCAGTTTTCTATTGACAAAATTTCCTGAAAGGTATAGGATAGAGGTACTAATACTCGGAGGTAAGGGAGACATGAACAACTAAGTCTATCAAATAAAGAACCTTTATTTAGTAGATCTTGTTTTTGTCTCTTTTTGTGTGCTCTTTTATGCTCTTTTTCTGGCATTTTATACTCAATGAAAATCAAAAAGCAAACTAGGAAGCTAGCAGCA
Source organism: Streptococcus mitis (assembly GCF_047462815.1). Lineage (GTDB taxonomy): Bacteria > Bacillota > Bacilli > Lactobacillales > Streptococcaceae > Streptococcus > Streptococcus mitis_DO. The sequence goes on along the minus strand of NZ_JASHFB010000001.1, from coordinate 165,189 downwards.
GGTTGCTCAAAGCACTGCTTTGAGGTTGTAGATAAGACTGACGAAGTCAGCTCAAAACACTGTTTTGAGGTTGTGGATAGAACTGACGAAGTCAGTAACCATATCTACGGTAAGGCGACGCTGACGTGGTTTGAAGAGATTTTCGAAGAGTATTAATAGAGTTTTTTTGACATAGACATTGGCTCTACTAGGTAAAGTAGAGCTTTTTGTTATGCACTATGGACATTCTAGAAAGGGCAATCATATGATAAAAATCAATCACCTGACCATCACACAAAACAAAGATTTACGAGACCTTGTCTCTGATCTAAGCATGACCATCCAAGATGAGGAAAAGGTAGCTATTATTGGAGAGGAAGGAAATGGCAAATCAACCTTGCTTAAAACTTTAATGAGGGAAGCTTTGCCTGATTTCACTATCAGGGGAGACATTCAATCTGATTATCAATCAATAGCCTACATTCCTCAAAAACTCCCCGAGGAGCTTAAAAAACAATCTCTACACGACTACTTCTTTTTAGATTCTATCGATTTAGATTACAGTGTCCTCTATCGTTTGGCGGAGGAGTTGCATTTTGATGGCGATCGCTTCGCTAGCAACCAAGAAATTGGTAGTCTATCAGGGGGTGAAGCTTTGAAAATTCAGCTCATCCATGAGTTAGCCAAACCCTTTGAGATTCTATTTTTAGATGAACCTTCAAATGACTTGGATCTTGAGACGGTTGATTGGCTAAAAGGTCAGATTCGTAAGATTAGACAAACCGTTATTTTCATTTCCCATGATGAGGACTTTCTTTCTGAAACGGCAGACACTATTGTTCACTTGCGACTGGTCAAGCACCGTAAAGAAGCGGAAACACTAGTAGAGCATTTAGACTATGATAGTTATAGTGAGCAGAGAAAGGCTAATTTTGCCAGACAAAGCCAGCAAGCAGCCAACGACCAAAGAGCCTACGATAAAACTATGGAAAAACATCAACGAGTTAAACAAACTGTAGAAACTGCTCTTCGAGCTACCAAAGACAGTACTGCAGGTCGCCTATTGGCTAAAAAGATGAAAAATGTCCTCTCTCAAGAAAAACGCTTTGAAAAGACAGCTCAGTCCATGACCCAAAAACCACTTGAAGAGGAAGAAATCAGACTTTTTTTCTCAGATATACAGCCATTACCGGCATCTAAAGTCTTAATCCAACTGGAAAAAGAGAATTTGTCCATTGGTGAGCGAGTTTTGGCTCAAGGACTTCAACTAACTGTTCGTGGCCAAGAAAAAATCGGTATCATTGGCCCAAATGGTATTGGGAAATCGACTCTGTTAGCCAAGTTTCAACAACTGCTTAGCGCCAAAAGAGAGATTTCGCTTGGTTTTATGCCACAAGATTACCACAAAAAACTGCAATTGGATTTATCACCAATAGCCTATCTCAGCAAAACTGGGGAAAAAGAGGAACTACAAAAAATCCAATCCCACTTAGCTAGTCTCAATTTCAGTTATCCAGAAATGCAGCATCAAATTCGCTCCTTATCTGGCGGACAACAGGGAAAACTCCTGCTTTTGGATTTAGTCTTGCGCAAACCAAACTTTCTCCTGCTGGATGAACCTACACGAAACTTTTCTCCAACTTCTCAACCTGAAATAAGAAAACTCTTTGCAACCTATCCAGGCGGTATCATCACTGTTTCGCATGACCGTCGTTTCTTAAAAGAGGTCTGTTCAAGCATCTATCGCTTGACAGAACATGGTTTGGAGGTAGTTAATTTATAAGATTCATACTCATGAGGATAATTCTTTGCTTTGGAGCACTATTTAAACATTATAATCAGTGAATAAATCTTATATCCACATTCAAGTCAATAATTTCTTGTAATCAACTCTAAATAGACGGATAAAAACTACTTCTAACTATCAAAAAACGAGCACCTCCTCAGTTGGAAATGCTCGTTTTCTTATGTTGCCATGGTTTATAATTACAATGAGAAATAGGAAACAGCCTTGAATGGGAAAATCTCCTAGATCTACGACCACAAACTTTTTATCTACCAACTTTTTTATTCTACTGGTTTTTCTTGATTTCCAGTAGTTGTAGAAGATTCTGTTGTTTCCTTTTCTGGAACTGATTCAGCAGATTTAGAATCTGTTGCGTTGCTCGGTTTGTTTTCGTCGCTAGTAGTTTCACTGTTAGATTCTGTAGCTACATTTGGTTGGTTCTCAGCACTTGTCTTATCACCATTTGCCTCGGCATTTGTTGCTGGACTTGCTTCTTCACTCGCGCTTGATTTTGACTTGATTTCTTGATTCAAGATCAGAATAGCTTTTGTCAATTCAAGTAAAGCAGCCTTATCTTTACTCTTAGCAGAAAGTTGATCTAGTAAAGCATCTACCTTATCAAAGTCCTCATCAGAACCCTTATTGTTTTCTAAATAAGAATGAAGCGACATAAGAATATCGTAGAGTTTTTGATAGAGTACAAGTGTCTGAGGATCTTGCTCAGCATTTTCTTTCTCTTGTTGAAGAGAGCTGGCGATACGAGTCAAGATATCTTTCACCTGACTATTTACTTCATCCAAATCTGCATCAGCTTTGTTTGTGGCAGCTTTGAGATTTTCTACTTCTTCTGCCAAGGATTGTCTGATTCCTTCTTCTTGGATTTGCTCTAAGAGTTGAGTTGCCTTGCTCAAAAGACTTTCTACTTGTTCCTTGCTGACATGATTCACATGCTCTTCAGGCATAAAGTCTCCATACAATTCTTTCAAGAAGCCATAAATAGCTGTCTTGGCACTTTGATTATCAACTTTTTCAGTATCTAGAACTGTCTGACTTGATTTTGCAGTAGTTGGCTGAGCTTTCAAAGCTTCTTCCACTTCTTGTTTTGCCTGATAGATACTTGGGAATAATTTGTTCAATTCTGCTGCCTTAAGGAAGGATTGAGATTGATACAAGGTCCAAGTCAACTGAGCCACTTTGTTTCGAAGTTCATCACTCAAACGACCGTCATTTACGTGTTCGTAGAAGTACTTGATGTATTCAACTGTTGTAACGCCTGTTCGATCATTAAAGTCTTGCAAGGCTTGAAGTTGTGATTCAACCGCTGCCAAACCTGCCTCATCTTTAGCCAACTTAGCTTCCTGGAGTCGAACGAGTAGGTCTTTCTTAGGAAGCCCATAAGAGTCTGTATCTAGTGTGTTGATTTTATCAATCAAGGCCTGATATTTCTTATCTAGAGCGCTTGTTTCAACAGGTTTGACACTTTCATCAATATGGATATATTGCTTATCAAAGAGTTCAAGTGTTGCAAGATAACCTGCTGTAGAGTTTGTTGCCAGTTTCTTCATGTTTTCAGTAAACTGACCTAAGGCTAACTCAATCTGTCTTTGTGCAATAGGCTTATCTTTGTAGATGCTTCTGCTTTCAGCTAGAAGTTGATCTACTTTTGCCAAGACTGCCTTCTCATCAAAAGCTCCAGGTTGGTAGTTAGATTGTAGAGCTGGAATCTTGTTTTTCAACGCTACTTCATAGCCCTTAGTTTGAACCTTGATGTAGTGATTGTGGTCGCCATGAGGAATCACAAAACTACCATTTTCTACCTGTAAGCTATAAGGAGACACCCCATCTCGCAAAGCAGTGGTATAGAGTTCATTTAGGAAATCAAGTTCTGGATTTCCAGTTTGGAGTGGAAGTCGAACGTGTTCTTTACGAACAGCATAGGGATGGATATGAGTTGGATCGTAGGCTTGGTCTGGATTTCCAAAAACAAAGAATCCGTTTGAAATTCTAATAGCTTCAAGTGGAACGCCATAAGTTTTAGAGATATAAGCAATCTTTTCTTCATCACTAGCATCTCTTGAGAAAGACTCTACCGTTTTAGCAAGAGGTTTTACAGGCTCTGCATCATGATGTGTTTTCAGATGATCTTGAGCTGCCTTAATTTGCTCTGATGTCAAATCCTTCTTGAAGAAGTAATGATTGTGGTCTCCGTGACTCATGACAAAGCCTTGTTCATCCTCACTGATGACACGATTGGCATCAAAACCGTGATCATGGTCTTCATCATGATGGTGTCCATGATGATCTTCATCGTGATCGTTATCATGAGCTGGATTTGGTGTTGCTGTATTTGCCTCTTTCAAGTGGTCTTGCGCTGCCTTGATTTGATCAGCAGTCAAATCCTTCTTGAAGAAGTAATGATTGTGGTCACCATGACTCATGATAAATCCTGCTTCATCTTCAGCAATAATACGATTGGCATCAAAACCGTGCCCATCTTCTTCATGTTCCTCATGTGAAGTTCCTGGATTGATTGGAAGAGATGGCGAAGGTGTTGTTAGACCATTATTTGGAAGAGTCGGTTGACCAATTTGATTCGACTTAGGAATGTAATGGAAATGATCACCATGTCTGACGATATAAGCTGTAGCTGTTTCTTCGACAATATCTTTTGGATTAAAGATATAGCCATCAGATGTTGAAGGAATTTCCTTATTTAACGTTGAAGAAGCATTATTCAATATAGATGGATTACTTGGAAGACTTCCTAGACTAGACGCTACTTCATGATGTTTTTCATTTGTAGAGACCGTAGAATCAGTTCCACCGATAGGCACCATTCTAGCAATCTTTTCTTCTAAAGGAGAGAGCTTGCTGTAAGGAATAAAATGATAATGGTCGCCATGCGGAATCGCAACTCCATTTGGTGTACGACTGATAATCTTAGCAGGGTCAAAGACTAATCCATCTGATTCACTGTAACGTTGGTCACTAGGCGAATCATAGAGTTCTTTCAATAGACTTTGGAGATTTTCAACTTTGCTTTCTGGCTTGCTAGTTGATTCTTTCTCTATAGCTTGATTAGTATTATCACTAGCTGTTGAAGAATAGCTTAACTGGCTCGGTTGCGTATTTTTACCAGCCAGATGAGCTTTAGCGGCTGCTAATTCACTAGCAGACAAATCACTTTTTGGAATGTAGTGATAGTGTCCTCCGTGAGGAACGATATAAGCATCACCAGTATCTTCGATAATATCAGCTGGATTAAAGACATAACCATCATCTGTCGTATAGCGTCCCTGAGACCTTGCTACAGCAACATCAGAGCTGACCTTCTCATTATCTTTGACATGTTCTTGTTTTTGACGATTGATTTCATCCTTGGTTCGAACATTATCAGCATGAGCTGCATCTTTCAGGTAGACATAATATTTTCCATCGACCTTGATGATATAACCACCCTTAACCTCATTGATAATATCAGCATCTTTAAGTTGATAATTAGCATCTTTCATCAGAAGTTCTTCACTGAAAATCGCATCATAAGGTACTTTCCCATTATAGTAATGATAGTGATCACCGTGTGACGTTACATAGCCCTGATCTGTAATTTTGATGACAATTTGCTCAGCCTGAATTCCTTCTTTCTGGCTAACCTGATCTGGTGTCAAGTTTTCACTTTTCTGACTTGACTGGCTACCATCCACATAAGAAACACGATTATTGTCCTTATTTTCCTGCGAGCGATGCTGGTTCAGTGCATATGCGCAAAGACTTAAGGATACGATAACAGCTGATCCAGCTGCTATATATTTTTTACTGAATTTCATAAATCCCTCATTTCAATAAATGATGAAGCTATTTCTTAACTTCTTTTCTCGGTTAAACAGTTTTTCTAAACCGGTTATTTAACCATTTAATTAACCAGTAAATAGTTTACATTTTTTAAGTTTATCTGTCAAGATTTTTATGTCATAAAAAATCATGACCACCCCTAAAACGGGTGGTTTGCCTGTCTCACACCTGACTTAGCGAGACGGACTGAAAGTCACATAATCCAAAATATCGCCCCGTCTGGAGCGATATTTTTATTTTTTCTTTTTCGATGGTGTGTGGATAGCAATCTTCACTTCAAAGATTGTTCCCTTGGGTTTATTATCTTTAACAGTAATGGTTCCTTTAAGCGCATCTACAATTTGCTTGGCCAGAGATAATCCTAAACCAAAACCACCTTTTTGGCGGGTTCTAGCCTTATCCACTCGATAAAAACGGTCAAAAATTTTCTTCTTATCTTCTGTCGAAATACCGACTCCATTATCAGAAACAAGTAAATACAGATTGCGATCGGTCGCCGAGATAAGAAAATCAATTTCACCATCCTCTTCAGTATACTTGACAGCATTATCAAATAAGATGGTCATCAGTTGTTTCAGAAGAAGCTGGTCTGTGACAATCGTGCGATGAATCCGATTTTCAAAACGGAAGACACGATCATTTTCCGAGGCAATCATCTCATAGTTTGTGAAAGTCGTATTGAAAAAACTGGTTGGAACTTCTGCAAGTTCCGGTTTAATCCCATCATCTCTACGAGCTAAGTTCAGCAAGTTTGTCGTCAAAAAACGCATATTTCGGACTTCTTCCAAACTAGAGGCAATGCTTTCGCTCACATCCATAATGGTTGCTTCTGGCTTACGAAAAAGGGTCTCTAAGCGATTTTGCAAAACTGCGAGTGGAGTTCGTAACTCATGACTAGCATTTTCCACAAAGGACTGTTGCTTCTGCATGCTCTCAAGCAGGGGCCTAACACTGACCCTAGCTAGATAGAGACTTGCAAGTAAAGATAAAATCCAGAAACTTGCCATCACAATCACAATCAATTTCTCGTGCTTTTGACTGGCCTGCTCCAACTGACTGGTATTAATCAAGATAGCTGCATACTTGATATTGGTTGAAACCGAACTGATATTGGTTTCCATCAATATCATGCGATAGATTTCTTCTTGTCCATAGCTATTAAAAACCTGAATCTGATAGATATGGCCTAGTTCTTTTTTCTCTAACTTAATCTTATCCAATCCCAAAAATCGATTTCCAGAAAGGAGCTGTGTAAAATTCTTATCAAAAAGAATAACCTCCGTATTGGAACTGACATTGGGTTTTATCTCAGTCTTACTAGTATCTGTAGCGGCATGCTCTAAGTCTTTAATCTCTTCTGTTGCCCTATTTACAGCAAGCTGAATAACTGCCTGAGGATTTTCACTCAGTCCATGAAGCTTATCATCCACCGAAGTATAGAGACTCGAGTGCATGACCTGCAAAATAATTAGAGTCATGGTGGAGAAAATCAGAGTGAAGACACCAAAGTTGCGGATAAAATAACTAAAGTCATCCGCATACCATGTTTTTTTTAGTTTACTGAACATCTTTTAAAATATACCCAACACTGCGCAAGGTTTGCAAATTCTCTGCAAAAGTGGTTCCTTTTAATTTCTTACGAATTTTTGAAACATAGACTTCGACAACTGAAATTGTTGTGTCACTATCAAATCCCCATAAACGATCAAAAATCTGAGTCTTAGGCAAAATAACATTTTGATTTTGAAGGAAATAAACTAATAAATCGAACTCTTTCCCCAGTAATTCGACATGAGTATCTTCAACCTTAACGGTATTGGTTGACAAATTAACTACAATATTTCCATAAGTCAAGGTGTTTTCATTAAACTTGCCTGAACGTTTGAGAAGGGCTTGAATCCGCATTTTGAGTTCTTCTAAGTAGAAAGGTTTGGTCAGATAATCATCCGCTCCCAGTTCAAATCCATGTCCCTTGTCATCCAAACTTTCCTTGGCAGTCATGATCAGAACTGGAGTCGTAATTCCCTTTTCACGCAATTCTTTCAAGACTTGGAAGCCATTTTTTTCTGGCAACATCAAATCGAGCAAAATCAAATCATAGACGCCACTTTCAGCTTCGTAGAGACCTTCTTCCCCATCAAATACCTGCATGACATCCGCAAAATCGTCTAAAAAGTCAAATACTGAATTTGACAGGCCTAGGTCATCCTCAACCAATAAGATTTTTATCATGAGAAACTCCTCCTTATTAAAACCATTATACCAAATTTGCCTTAAAAAAAACTCAACTCTCTGCATTTTATACTCAATGAAAATCAAAGAGCAAACTAGGAAGCTAGCCGCAGGCTGTACTTGAGTACGGCAAGGCGACGCTGACGTGGTTTGAATTTGATTTTCGAAGAGTATTACATGAGATAGCTGAGTTTTCTTTTTATTTTAGGCTCATTTATGAATTTCCGTATTGAAGAACGACTGCTTCCACTGCAGCTTTTTCACGGTTAATCAAGTCAACACGCGCTGCAATTTCCTTGATTCCCATACCGATGTTACGGCTAAGAGCAAGGTCAGAAAGTTGCGGTTCAAAGAATTCCTTGTACTCTGCCAAGCGTTGCTGAGTCTTAAATACGTGTGCAGGAAGGATAACAAAGCTATCAAAGCTCATATCTCCACCAAGAGCTGCCTTAATCCAAGCCCAGTTTTCACGCGCCCAAGACCAAGCTGTTTCCTGAGTTACTTGGTGAGCTAGGAATTGGTAATACCAAGCAGACAAGTCCTGCGGTTTGACCACAAATTTGTCCTTCCAAGAAGCAATCAAGGTTTGGATATTGTCCGCATCTTTACTATAGGCAAGAGCGGCTGCCAACTGACGTTTAAAGACAGCATCTGTTGCGTGAGTATAAGTATCAAGATAAAGTGCTAACAAGTCTTTAGTCTCATGATGTTTCATCTCATTGATCAGAACTTGTGAGCGAATAGCTGCTGGAAGTCCTGCAAGATTATCCTTGTAAGCCGCGAAGATTTGGCTAGCGACTTGACTAGCTTCTGCATCATTTGAGCGAATCATCATAGAAACAGCCAACTGACGAACCAATTCATCCTCATCTGATTCTCCATCTTTAGCTTCAAAACCAAGACGGTCATAATTATGACGAGCTAATTTAGCAACCAAGGCTTTGAAGGCTCTTTCAGCTTCTGTTCCTTCATCGATAAAGCGCTCAAGAGCAGAAATTACTTCAGAAACAGCTGAAACGACAAGGTAAGATTCTTCCTTAGCAAGTTTATCAAGAACTGGAAGCAAGTCAGCATAAGAAATGTGCCCTGCCTCAGCAAGCAAACGACGTTCTTGAACGATCTGCAGTTTACTTGTGTTATCAAGCTCAACTAGGTCAGCAAGAACAGCATCTAACAAATCTCCTTGATAGTCTGTAATGTAGTGGGCTGTATTTTCTGTGTTGAGACGAAGTGCTGTTTTGTTTTCTGCAAGAAGAGCTGCGTAGCCAAGGATTTCGATACTTTCAGTTTCAAGTGTATCAGGCAAGCCTTTCCAGTTGCTATTGAGTGGCACCACCCAGAGACGGTTCTTATCTTCGTGCTCACCGATAAAGAATTGTTTTTGCGAAATCTTCAAGACATCATTTTCAACTTTGACAGTGAGAACTGGATAACCAGGTTGTTCCAACCAAGAATCCATGAAGGCTGCGACATCACGGCCAGATGCTTGACCAAGAGCATCCCAAAGGTCACGACCAATTGTATTTCTGTACTGATGTTTTTCAAAGTAAGCATGCAAACCTTTGGCAAAATCGGCATCACCTAGCCAACGACGAAGCATGTGCATGAGACGGCTTCCTTTGGCATAGACGATAGCACCATCAAAGAGCGTATTGATTTCATCTGGGTGTTTGACTTCGACGTGGACAGACTGAACACCATCAGTCGCGTCACGTTCAAGAGCAAGAGGTACTCCACCTGTTTGGAAATCTTCAAAGATGTTCCAGCTTGGTTCAATAGCATCCACACAGACGTACTCCATCATGTTAGCAAAACTTTCATTGAGCCAAAGGTCATCCCACCATTTCATAGTAACAAGGTTACCAAACCATTGGTGAGCCAATTCATGGGCCACAACAAGGGCAACTTGTTGACGGCTGGCAAAGGTAGAGTTCTCATCCACAACCAAGTAAACTTCACGGTAGGTCACAAGACCCCAGTTTTCCATAGCACCAGCTGAGAAGTCAGGGAGGGCGATATGTAGAGATTGAGGAATTGGGTACTTGACTCCGTAGTAATCTTCGTAAAACTCGATAGAGCGAACAGCGATATCCAGTGAGAAATCAAGGTTAGATAGTGGGTGGGCTTTGGTTGAATAAACACCTACAAGAGTACCGTTTTTAGTCTTAGCCGTCACACCTTGCAAATCACCCGCAACAAAGGCTAACAAGTAAGAAGACATGCGAGGTGTTGTCTCAAACTTCCAGATACCTGTTTCCTTACGATTTTCAACATCGATTTCTGGCATATTAGACAAGGCCAATTCATCTTCTGCTTGGTCAAAACGTAGAGAGAGGTCAAAAGTTGCTTTGGCTTCTGGCTCATCCACACATGGGAAGGCTTCGCGCGCAAAATGACTCTCAAATTGAGTAGACAATACTTCCTTCTTGACTCCATCAACTGTGTAGTAAGATGGGTAAATCCCTGTCATGTTGTCTGTAATTTTTCCTGAGAAAGCGATAACCACTTCAACTTGACCTGCTTCAGCAAGTTCAATATGAAGGGCTTCATTGTCATGGTCAACTGTAAATGGGCGAGCTTGACCTGCAACTTCTACAGTGGCGATTCCCAAGTCTTTTTGGTGAAGGGAAATACGGTCACTCTGTGCTTGACCAGTGATGGTCACCTTCCCTGAAAACGTCTTGGTCTCACGACTCAAGTCTAAAAATAAATCATAATGTTCAGGAACAAATTGATTAATAAAATGTTCAACTGCTTGCATAGTTTTCTCCTATCTAAGTTTAAGAGCTAAAGCTCTTCTTCAAACAAACTTATTATATCATGTTTTGCTGGAGAAAAAAGGATTGGACAGCGATTTCCAAAACTTTCTTCCGTCTAATAGCCTACAGTGGGTAGACCTTGCGAAATTCTTCTAAAACAACCTTGCTTTCAGGTGTAAAAGTCAGTCCTGCTTCACCCAAACAGTCTGTGAAAAAATCCTCATGAACCTGACGCCAATAGGTAAGTGATTTGTCTCCCTCACCTTCCTTATAGGCATGTTGAGCAGAAACTTGATTGAAGGGCTGGACAGAAACCTTTGTCATTTCGACAATACAGACAGCCTGATTTTGACCGTCTAAAATGACATCAAATGTCCCTTCTTGCGGAAGGGGTTCGTCCTCTAGTACGTAGAGATCATAGGCTGATGCTGTTGCAGTCTTTTTGCCTTTTAAAACCAAATCTGCTAAAAGGTCTGGTTCCACTCCAAAAGCCCAAGCATCGATTTCATCTCCTATAGAGGAGTTAATTTGCTTGTAGGCATTCCACATTTCTTGCGGTGTCATAGGTGCTCCTTTGTAATTTTTTACTTTCTTCTTTTATGTATTTGAGATGGTCTGGATGGTCAATTTCTAAATCAAAAATCTCCGGAATAGAGCTATAGTGGATAATGCACTCAATACTCATCTGATTCATTTTTTGTATGAAAGAAGTATTCAGATAGCCTGCTACAGCAAAATCAATCTTTTTCATCCTTGCTTTATCCTGCATATCTCTTAGCATATCTAACATTATTGGACTTTCCATATCATGCCATTGACTATTTCTCACAGTCGCAAAAACAAAAGAAGTCAAATCATTCATTCCAACTACAATCTTTGAAATGGCCGTTTCCAGTATCCTATCCAAGTCAAAATACGCTGACGGTAATTCAATCATCGTGCCAACTTTCCCAGTAAAACCCTGCTGACGCAATACTGTAATAGCTTGCTTTAACTGCTCAGCATCATTGACAAAAGGAAAAATAACAGATAGATTGGGATTGTTTTGATAAACTTCTGTAACGACATGTGCCTCAGCATGAAATTCATCCGGACACGCCAGCAAACGCCTTATCCCTCTATATCCAAACAAGGGATGATTTTCATCAAAATGCTGTTTAGTTCCCTCTAAACAATTGGCTTCTGTATTCGTTAATTCAGAAAAACGATACCAGATCTCCTCATCTGAGTACAGGGAACAGATAGTCTCTAGATAATCTTTCACAAATTGCTGACAACTTGGTAATAGTATGTTTTGGTTAAGCTCCCTAAACAAGTATTCGCCTCTAATCATACCTATGTGGTGCAATAACTGAGGATAAATTTTTTCAAGAATTTTTTCGCCACTCAGAGCTAGTTGGTTTCTCATCATTCACCTTCCAATTCATATACAAGGTCTTGTCCAGTTCTGGAAATCCTATTAATTCAGACTTAACCTTCAAGACTAATGGCGATGCATTTTCTTCTGTGATTTCTTGAATTGCCTTCCAAACATATCCAAGAGAATCATTCACACCATCAGAGACAGTTTCAGAAATATTCACTTGAGATGCCTTCTCGTTTATCTCAACATCATACAAGGCTATGATATGGTGAACCATAAAATTTGTTAACTCTTCCCTGACGAAAACATCGTAGATTCGAGGATTGGAGTAGCTTCTAACAGTAAATCCCGTCTCTTCCAAACCTTCTCTAATCAGAGTTTCCGTCAGTCCTTCACCAAGTTGTTGACTGCCACCAGGAAGGTCTAACCTATTTTTGTAGGGACCTGCTGTTTTTTGAATACAAAGAAGTTAACCATGTTTATAGCAAACACCATAGACTCCAAAGTGATTTTTGATTTCCATCCAACTACTCCTACTTCAGAGACCAACCACCATCTATTGTCAAAATTTGTCCCTGCATGGCAGATGCCTTTCCACTTGCCAAAAAGAGACTGACTTCTGCCACTTCCTCTGGTTCAATCCAGCGCTTGATTGGTGTTTCACTCGCCACCCAGTCTGCTAAGCCACCTGGTTCAAAGTCCGCAGCGGTCATAGCTGTCTTAACCGCTCCCGGAGCAATCCCAAAGACTTGAATCCCAGCTTCTGCATAGTCTAGAGCCAACTGCTTGGTAAAGCCAGCTAGTGCGTGCTTAGAGGAAGTATAAGCGTGTCCACCACCGCCTGCTAGGCTAGAAGCAATGGAGCACATATTGATAATGATCCCTTTTTTATTCTCCAGCATTTGTGTCAAATAATGCCGAGTCAACTCAACAGGAGTCACATAGTTGATTTCAAAAATCTCTTGAATTTCCTGCGCTGATTGTTCCAAAAGTGGTTTGTAATCATCCAACACTCCAGCAGTATTGCACAAAACATCCACCCGAGGACACCAGTCAAAAATAGGCTCCAAGTCCAAGGTTAAATCTCTCTGTAAAAAGTGGAAATCACCTTCTAAGAGTGGATTTTCACCTTGGTCAACTCCATAAACTTGATAGCCCTTCTCTAAAAAAAGGCGAGCCTGAGCCAATCCGATACCTGAACTCACTCCCGTAATCAATACACGTCTAGTCATGCACTTCTACCCAATCCGTCGCCAAAACATCACAAGGTGTCGGACTCCACATGGAAAAACCTTCTCCCTCCCCAGAAACGTTGATTAGGAAATAAGGTGTCACTTCAAGTGCAACCCCATTTTGCTCGATAGTGTCAAAAAGTTGGACATAGTTTTCAGCACCTCCCCAACCAGTTCGTACATATTTTTTCTTATCCTTTAATCCAGGCAGAATTTCTTCAAATGTCATGGTTTTCTCCTTTTATTCTACATTCTTCATTTAATTATAACAAAAAACCGTTGTGCAACGGCTTTTTGACTCATTTTAAATCAAAATCAATAAGCATTTTATAATTATAGTCATTTAGTTTTAAAAAAGCGTTCCAAACATTCAAAAATATTTGGAACTTCCCTTAATAAATCCGTCACTTTCTTTTTCAAGATAGCCCAAGCCTGCTCAATAGGATTCAAATCTGGTGAATACGGTGGTAGAGGTAAGAAAAAGTGTTTATCTTGAATGCAAAGCTCATCCAAGATGTTCTTGGGATGAAAACTAGCATTGTCCATGACAATGACATGAGGGGTCTTCAAAGCAGGTAGAAGTTGCGTTTTGAACCACTCCACAAAGAAATCGCTCGCCATACTTTCCTTGTAAATCATAGGAGCTATAAACTCTCCGTCTACTTGTCCTGCAACAATTGAAGTCCGCTCAAAACGCCGTCCACTAATCTTTTCATAGACTTTCTCCCCTCTAGGAGCCCGTGCATAAGGACGATAGAGGTAGCGGTCGATTCCTGTTTCGTCAATATATACGACTGGTAAATCTTTTAGGCTATTCAAAATATCAAGAAACTCAGCGACTTTCTCAGGATCTTGTTCCTTAAAGCTAGTCGTCTTTTTTTAAAGTGACCTTAATCTGCTTTAAAGCTGCCCATACTGAAGGAACAGCACAATCAAAATGTGTCGCAATTTCCCGTAAGAAAGCATCTGGATGAGCCTCTACAAAGGCCTTCAACTCCTCCAAAGGAATCTTTCGGCTTTTGGCGACTCGCTTTTTCCGCTCTAAGTGTCCTTGTTCACGTAATTTCTTTTCCCATGTGAAGAGAGTTCTGACGCCAACATCAAAAACTTTGGCCGCCTCGACATGGCTGTGTCCCTCTTTGATGTAATCTAATGCTCGTTGTTTAAAATCTGTACTATATGCCATAACTTTATTATAAGATGCTTATTTTAAACTAAGCAACTATATCGTGGCTTGAACTGACTATTTTATATATTGTCTTACTTCGTCCTCACAAAACTATATCAAAAATCAAAAGCGCTTAGGGAAAAACTCTATTTCATGAGAGAATACAATAAATCTTCCCACAATAAAACGCATAATATCAAGTTTTTTGGCTCCTGATATCATGCGTTTTCTGTTCTTAAAATATTTTTTCTCAGTCTCTTTTTGTTACAAGTTCATCTTCAAGATCCTTGATTTGGGGTAAATCTAAAATCAAATTTTACCCAACTGATCCTTCCATTTCGTAGCTAATCAAACGGTTCAGCTCAACAGCATACTCCATTGGAAGTTCTTTTGTAAAGGGTTCTACAAATCCCATGACAATCATCTCAGTTGCCTCAGATTCTGATAATCCACGACTCATGAGGTAATACAATTGTTCTTCAGAAATCTTAGAAACCTTGGCTTCGTGTTCCAAAGCTACTTGCGAGTTGTGAATTTCATTAAATGGAATAGTATCTGATGCTGATAAGTCATCCATGATAATAGTATCACACTCAATGTGAGAAACAGATTTCTTAGAGTTCTTATTAAAGGTTACTTGTCCACGGTAGTCAACCTTCCCTCCGCCTTTAGCGATGGATTTAGACACGATAGACGAGCTTGTATGTGGAGCATTGTGGATCATCTTGGCACCCGTGTCTTGGTGTTGCCCTGCATTGGCAAAGGCGATAGAGAGCATGGTACCACGGGCTCCTTCTCCATCAAGATAAACAGATGGGTATTTCATGGTTGTTTTGGCACCCAAGTTACCATCAATCCACTCAACAGTGGCATCCTTTTGAGCCTTAGCACGCTTTGTTACCAAGTTATAGACGTTATCAGACCAGTTTTGGATAGTCGTATAACGCATATAAGCTCCGTCCAAGGCAAAGATTTCTACAATAGCAGCATGCAAGCTGTTACTTGAATAAGTTGGCGCAGTACAGCCCTCTACGTAGTGGACACTTGCTCCCTCATCAACGATAATCAAGGTACGTTCAAACTGACCAGTATTTTCGTTGTTGATACGGAAGTAAGTTTGAAGTGGGATATCCACTTTGACCCCTTTTGGTACGTAGATAAAGGTTCCACCAGACCATACTGCTGAGTTAAGGGCAGCCAACTTGTTATCTGTTGGCGGTACCAACTTCGCAAAGTATTGTTTAAACAAGTCTGGGTATTCCTTGAGGGCAGAATCCGTATCTGTAAAGATAATCCCCAATTTCTGGAACTCTTCCTTCATGTTGTGGTAAACCACTTCTGACTCGTACTGGGCAGAGGCACCTGCTAAATAAGCACGCTCAGCTTCCGGAATCCCGATACGTTCAAAGGTTTCTTTGATTTTTTCAGGAACTTCGTCCCATGAACGCGCTGGTTTGTCAGATGGTTTTTGATAGTAGATCAAGTCATCAAAATCAATCTCTGACAAGTCTGCTCCCCAAGTTTGCATAGGCATTTTTTTGAAGGTTTCATAAGACTTCAAACGGAATTCTAGCATCCACTCAGGTTCTCCCTTAGCAGCTGATAGTTCACGAATGACATCTTCATTCAATCCTTTTCCTGTCGATAGGACAGGCTCTACATCATCATGGAAACCAAATTTATATTCACCAAGGTCAATTGGTTTTGGTTCTACTCTTTCTTCAGCCATAATATACTTTCTTTCATTCTTCATTTCTAATAGTCCATAAGACAAAAGAAACTTGTCTTACTTGTTTTCTTGATTTTTAATTGTTTTCTTCAGGGCATTCCAAGCTAGGGTTGCACACTTAATTCGTTGAGGGAATTTTGCAACGCCTGATAAGAAAGATGCATCTCCAAGTTGGTCTTGACGCTCATCTTTTTGCCCTTGAACCATTTCAGAAAAAATAGTCGCAAGTTCTAAAATTTCTTGTTTGGTTTTTCCTAAAACGGCATCTGTCATCATGCTAGCAGAGGCAGTCGAGATGGTACAACCTGAGTTTAGAAAAGCAATATCTTCCAAACGGTCCTCTGCATCAAACTTGACAGAGAGATTGATAACATCTCCACAGGTCGGATTGTTGAGACTGATTTGCTCAGCGTCTTCCAACTTCCCTTGATGATGTGGATTTTTCGAATGATCCGCTACCACTGCCATATAGAGGCTATCTAGTTTAGAAAGTGCCATTGAAAAACTCCTTTGTCTTTTGTAAGGCATCGACTAGCTTGTCGCAATCTGCCTTGGTATTGTAGATGTAAAAACTTGCACGAGCTGTAGCTGGAACGTCCAAATACTGAAGCAAGGGTTGGGCACAATGGTGACCAGCACGAACAGCCACTCCTTCATAATCCAGAGCCGTCGCAAGGTCGTGAGGATGAAGATTGCCTAGGTTAAAGGCAATGACACCCGAACGTTGTGCTAAATCCTGTGAACCGTAAATGGTCAAACCTTCAATAGCCTGTAGTTTTGGAAAGACGTAAGAGATTAACTCCTGTTCATGGGCTTCAATCGCATCCATACCAATCTTTTCAAGATAATCTATTGCAGTAGCTAGTCCGATTGCACCTGCCATGTTAGGAGTTCCAGCCTCGAATTTCCAAGGCAATTCCTTCCAACTAGCAGATTGCTCATAGACGAAATCAATCATTTCGCCGCCGAACTCTACTGGTGACATTTGTTCCAGATACTTTTCTTTGCCGTAAAGAACACCGATACCAGTCGGACCGGCCATCTTGTGACCTGAAAAGGCAAAGAAGTCCACATTCAAGTCCTGAACATCAATCTTCATATGAGGCGTAGATTGAGCACCATCCACCACCATAATGGCTCCAACTTGATGAGCTAATTGGGTGATTTCTTTGATTGGATTGACCACCCCCAGAACATTTGAGGCGTGAGCAAGGGAGACAAACTTAACTCTATCAGTCAATTTAGCTCGCAAATCATCCATATCCAGAGCTCCATTCTTGAGATAGACATAAACAAGCTCTGCCCCAGTCTTGCGGCAGGCTTCCTGCCAAGGAATGATATTGGAATGGTGTTCCATGACAGAAATCAAAACCTGATCTCCTTCAGTCAAGACTTCCTCTGCAAAGCGCGCCACCCAGTTCAGACTGGTTGTCGTTCCTCTAGTAAAGAGAACTTCCTTTGTAGACCCTGCATTGATAAACTTACGAATGGTTTCACGAGCCGCCTCATAAGAAGCTGTCGCCCTTTCAGCCAAGGTATGAACGCCACGATGAACATTGGCATTATCCTGTTCATAGTAGCGGTTAATCGTTTCCAGAACTGCTAGTGGTTTTTGTGTCGTCGCAGCATTGTCCAAATAAACCAATGGTTCATCATTAACAATCTGGTCTAAAATTGGAAAATCCTTGCGAATCACTTCTACATCTAACATAGGCTACCCCTTAGCGTTTTGACAATTTTTCTTCGATAGTTGCAATCATTTCATCACGAACTTCCTTGACTGGAATCTCAACGATAACAGAGCCAAGGAAACCACGAACAACCAAGCGTTCTGCAGTTGCCTTGTCCAAACCACGACTCATGAGGTAGTACATATCTTCTGGATCCACCTGACCGATAGAAGCTGCGTGACCTGCAGTAACATCATTTTCGTCAATCAAAAGAATTGGATTGGCATCTGAACGCGCTTGGTCTGACAGCATAAGAACACGGCTCTCTTGTTGCGCATCTGCTCCCTTAGCACCCTTGATAATGTGGCCGATACCATTGAAGGTCAAGGTTGCTTTTTCAAGAATAACCCCATGTTGGAGGATATTTCCGATTGAGTTGCAACCATAGTTGGTTACACGAGTATCAATTCCTTGCACCTGACGACCACTTGAAAGAGCTACGACTTTAAGGTCGGCATGACTACCGTTACCAATCAAGTCACTATCAAAGTCCGCAACGACGTTTCCTTCGTTCATAACACCGATTGCCCAGTCAATGCTTGCATCGTTGCCTAATTTACCACGACGGCTAATGTAGGCAGTGACGTTTTCACCTAGACGGTCAATGGCGGCAAACTTCACTTGAGCTCCAGAACGAGCAATCACTTCTACTGTAATATTAGCAGTTGCTTTGGCACTTCCTTCACCGCGTGACTCTAAACGCTCCAGATAACTAATCTTAGAGTTTTTACCAGCGATAATCATAATATGCTTGTTAAACGGCACATCACTATCACTATCTTGGTAGAAAATACCTTCGATTGGTTCTTTAATCTCAACATTATCAGGAATGTAGAGAACAGCACCACTGTTGAAATAAGCTGTATGGTAGGCTGCCAACTTATCATCGTCATACTTAACAGATGACATGAAGAATTCCTCAATCAGCTCTGGAATTTCTTCTAAAGCTGAATGGAAATCTGTGAAGACAACACCCTGTTCAGCCAACTCAACTGGAATTTGCTCAAAAACAGTTTGAGTACCTACTTGCACCAACTTCAAGTGATTATCTAGAGCTGTGAAATCTGGAACATTTGCTGATGGCTCACTTTCTGTAATCGTTCCATCACCCAGATTCCAACGGTGGAATTTGACACGCTCAATCACTGGTAATTCCAAAGTCTCAATCTTGTCAAAAGCTTTTTGACGGAGATCAGCCAACCAGCTTGGTTCAGCGTGCATTTCTGAAAAAAGTTTAATATTTTCTTTAGTCATTTACTTCTCCTAAAAGATACGAGGGAATTACAATTCTTCCTTGTAGTCGTAGCCAAGTTCTTCAGCTAGTTTTGCGTATCCTTCACGTTCCAAACGCGCAGCCAATTCTGGACCACCAGAAAGGACAACACGACCTTCCATCATCACGTGTACCACATCAGGTGTGATGTAGTTCAAAAGACGTTGGTAGTGAGTGATAATCATAGCACCAAAGCCTTCACCACGCATAGCATTCACACCTTTAGAAACAACTTTAAGGGCATCAATATCAAGACCAGAGTCAATCTCGTCCAAAAGGGCAAATGTTGGTTCCAACATCAAGAGTTGAAGAATTTCATTTCGTTTTTTCTCACCACCAGAGAAACCTTCGTTGAGGTAACGCTCAGCCATTTCTTCTTTCATGTTGAGCAATTCCATCTTCTCATCCAATTTAGTGATAAACTCACGAACTGAAATCTTCTCTTCGTCTTCTTTACCAGCATTCATGGCTGCACGAAGAAACTCAGCGTTAGTAATACCAGGAATTTCTGATGGGTATTGCATAGCAAGGAAAAGTCCCATACGCGCACGCTCATCCACTTCTAACTCAAGGATGTTTACGCCATCAAACAAGACTTCACCTTTGGTCACTTCATAGTTTGGATTTCCCATGATAGCGGCAGAAAGAGTCGATTTACCAGTACCATTTGGTCCCATGATAGCGGCGATTTCTCCTGTTTTCAGGGTCAAGTTAACCCCTTTTAAAATTTCTTTTCCTTCAATCTCAACGTGAAGATCTTTGATCTCTAATACTGACATGATAGTTCCTTTCTTTTTCAAAGCCTTTACAGTGTTACTAGAGACATACTTGATTTTCCTAGAAAACACGGTAAAAGGTCAATAAATATACTTTTATAGTATAACAAAAAAAAGCCTAAAAGGCTTTGATTTTGTCTAGAAGCTTGAGGACTAGTCTTTTCCTTTTAAATGCTGGTCAATAACATCTACAATCTTGCCCATCAAGTAACTAACTCGGAAATTTCTAAAGAGCAAAATGGCCCAAAAGGCTGCCATAATATAGCGACCAGTCATCCATGCTTCATTGAAAAAATAGGTCTCAGCAGCTGTAAACAGCGCGATGATAATAAATTGTTGTCTATTCATAAGCTTATTGTATCATGAAATCTTTCTTTAGTCTTCCTCTACCTTCACTTTATCAGCCAAAAATTCAAATCCTTCTGGAATCAGGTTTTCTTCTGCTTCTTTTTCAGTTTGAGAAGATTTGGCTTTGGCTGAAAAGGCTGCGCGCACTTCTTTCCATTCCTCCATGGAAATGGCTAAAATCTCAGGTGAAAAACCTGCTGCCTGACTGAGGATGTTGCCAAACATGGTGTTGAGATTGTCTCGTTTCATTGTTTGACCAGCATTGAAGTTAGACTCAAAAGCAAGAATGGCATGATGTTCATTGGCCGCAACCGGTTGAGATCCAACTAGCAGAGCCTTATCAGGACCTCCAAGACTTTCAATCACCTCTCCCCAGGCATTCTGCAAGCGAATCAGATTTTGACGTGCTAAATCAGGATTTTCAACGGCCTCTTGTAGGATAGATTGAACCTTATTGCGATCCACACGATAGACTGTCTTACCCGCTGCTGGGCGACTAGGGGCTGGACTAGTTGGCTTGGGTACAGTTCCCACATTTGCGAGTTCTTGTTTGAGACGGGTCACTTCTTGTCTCAGCGTAGCAATTTCATGCTCAACCGCTCCAGAAAGAGCTGGTTCAGGCTTAATCTCTGCCAATCGAATAGTCATCATCTCAGCATAAATCTTGGGCTGCAAACTAGACTTAATATCTGCTAAACTGACTGTCGCCAAGCGAATCATTTCAAACAGATTTTCCTGAGGAAGTGCCAAATTCTCAACAAAGACTGGACTATGATGAGTGTTTTTCCCCCCTGTTTGAACAATTAACAAATCTCTTAAATAGTGCAAAAGGTCGGTCACAAAACGAGTCATGCTCTTACCATTGTCAAAGAGAAGATTTAAGCAAGCCAAAGCCTTGGGAACATCCTGTTGAGACAAGGCAACCACATAATCATCCAAGGCTGATAGACTAATGGTACCAGTAATTTCTTCAGAAATGGCAGTCGTCAACTCATTTCCCTGTGTCAAACTCAGTGCTTGATCCAAAATAGACAAGGCGTCTCGCATTCCACCTTCAGCCCGTCTGGCAATGATTTCCACAGCCTCTGGTTCAGAACTGATATTTTCTTTTTCTAAGATATAGTGGATATGCTCCTTAATATCCTGTGTCTTAATTGATTTAAATTCAAAACGTTGCACACGGGATAGAATAGTGGCAGGAATCTTGTGCAATTCAGTAGTGGCCAAAATAAAGACCACATTCTGTGTTGGCTCTTCCAGCGTCTTTAGGAGGGCATTAAAAGCCCCTGTAGACAGCATGTGAACCTCGTCTATGATATAGACCTTATAACGGGCAAGACTAGGGGCATAAGTAGATTTATCACGAATTT
This sequence comes from Streptococcus mitis, assembly GCF_047462815.1. Taxonomy (GTDB): domain Bacteria; phylum Bacillota; class Bacilli; order Lactobacillales; family Streptococcaceae; genus Streptococcus; species Streptococcus mitis_DO. The sequence continues at coordinate 143,592 of NZ_JASHFB010000001.1, read as the reverse complement.
CACGGATTTCATCTACCCCATTATTAGAGGCCGCATCCATTTCAATGACATCTTCTAAACTACCGTCCGTCACTGCTTGACAAATATAGCAGTTATTACAAGGTTCCCCACCCACTTGATTTGGACAGTTCATAGCCTTGGCAAAAATCTTAGCTACACTGGTTTTTCCCGTTCCACGAGGACCAGAAAAAAGATAAGCGTGACTTATTTTTTCTTGCTCCACAGCTTGTTTAAGAGTCTTAGCCACAACCTCTTGACCAACCAACTGGGAGAAGTTTTGACTTCTATACTTTCGATAAAGTGCTTGATACATTAGGCTTTCTCCCCAAACATTGTAAAGTCCCATTCTGTCTTTTCAAGCAAAATAGCGACAAATTGTTCCAAATAATCTCGATCCATATCATCATAATCATCAACCTTTGAAGAATCCAAATCCAGAACTCCAAGTAATTGACCATTCTTTATCATGGGCACAACAATTTCACTTTTAGCTCGACTATCACAAGAAATATAGTTGGGATAAATTGTTACATCTCCAACAAGAACAGTTTCCTGAAAGTGAGCTGCCTCACCACAAACACCTTTGCCTAGTGCAATACGGATGCAGGAAACCCCTCCTTGGAAGGGACCTAAAACTAATTCCTTTCCATCAAACAGATAAAAGCCTGCAAATACGGTATTAGGAAAGCGTGATTTTAAAAGAGCACTGGCATTGGAAAGATTAGCCAAAACATTACTTTCGCCTTCCAATAAAAAAGAGAGTTCCTCATTTAACATTTGATAACGTGATTGTTTTTCTGATTCTAACATAGAACTATTATATCAAAAAAGGCTTACAGACAAAAGAAAAATCCCTTGTTTAGGAAACAAAGGATTTTGTGAATTTTCAATTTGATTAAAGTTCGATATCACCGAACAAGTCAGCCATTGAGAATCCTGTTTGTGTTTCTGGAAGTTCGAAATCACGTTTTTCTTGACGTTTTGGACGACGTGGACGAGCAGCACGTTTTTCTTCTTTTTGTCCTTCTTCTTGAGCTGGACGCTCTTCAAGAGCTTTGATAGAAAGTGATACGCGCTCTGCATCTGCGTTAACTTCAAGAACTTTAACTTTAACTTCTTGACCAACTTTAAGAGCTTCTTTTGGATTTTCAATACGTTTGTGTGAAATTTGTGATACGTGAACAAGTCCATCGATACCTGGCAATACTTCAACAAATGCACCGAAGTCAGTCAAACGTTTAACTGTTCCTTCTACTACATCACCTTTAGCCAATTTTTGCTCAACGCCATCCCATGGTCCAGGTGTTGTTGCTTTAAGTGAAAGTGATACACGTCCTTCTTCTTCGTTAAGATCAAGGATTTTCACTTCAATTTCTTCACCAACAGTTACAACTGATTTTGGTGAAACGTTACGTTCATGTGATAATTCAGTCAAGTGAACCAATCCGTCAACACCACCAAGGTCGATGAAAGCACCAAAACTTGTGATACGTGCAACTTTACCAGTTACTACATCACCAACAGCCAATTTACCGAATACTTCAGCGCGAGCTGCTGCTGTAGCTGCTTCAACAACTTCACGACGTGAAAGGATGAAGCGGTTTTCTTTAGCATCAACTTCTTTGATTTTAGCATCAAATTCTTGACCTACAAAACGCTCAGTGTTACGTACGAAACGAGTATCCAACATTGAAGCTGGGATAAATCCACGAACACCTTCAAATTCTACTGAAAGTCCACCTTTAACGGCACGAGTTCCTTTAACAGTAACAACTTCTTCTTCACGACCAACAAGTTTGTCCCATGCTTTGCGAGCTTCAAGGCGTTTTTTAGATACAAGGTATGTAACTGTATCAGTATCTTTACCAACTACTTGACGAAGTACAAGAACATCCAATACTTCTCCTACTTTAACAAAGTCATTGATATCTGCATCGCGATCGTTTGTCAATTCGCGAAGAGTCAAGACACCTTCAACACCAGTTCCAGAGATTGCAACGTTAGCTTGAGTCGCATCAACTGTCAATACTTCAGCACTAACAACATCACCAGTCTCAACTTGGCTAACGCTATTTAGCAAATCTTCAAATTCGTTCATCTAAAAAATCCTCCAACAATCAAGTTTTTCTTAAACTTGACATACTTATAATTTTTTTCCTAAGCACCCGCAAGGACATGTTCATATCGTTCACGTCTTTCAATTATAAAAATAAAATACCCTAAGATATTTTGCTTTTTATCTTGATTATTACCTAAGAACTGGGGTAGCTGGATTCGAACCAACGCATGAGGGAGTCAAAGTCCCTTGCCTTACCGCTTGGCTATACCCCATTGATGAAATGGAGAGAGAGGGATTCGAACCCCCGAACCCGAAGGAGCGGATTTACAGTCCGCCGCGTTTAGCCTCTTCGCTATCTCTCCTACAATCAACATGGACTATTATATCATGAAAATTTCAAAAAAACAAGACTTATTTTGCTAAATTATAATTTTCAATCAAAATTTCCACAGCTTTTTCCAATTTTTTATAAAAACTATCGACATTCCCATTCTTTATGATGGCAAATTGTCCGTCTAATTCGGCAATTTCTCCGATAACTTTTTTACCGATAGTCAATGTATAACCTTCAAAACTGTCTTTACCAACATTAACTTTGGCATCTGCTACTTGAATTTCAATTTTTTTATCTTTCTTACTCATTTCATACCTCTCTTCACTTTTTCTATTTTACAAGAAAATCCTAAAACTAGCAAGAAAAAACTCTACATCAGGCTTGTCTGATATAGAGTTTTCTGCTTTATTTAATGTGTTTTTCTAGTTCTTTTTGGTACTTACCGTTTGATTCCAATTTTTCTTTTTGCCATTTTTTCAGTGCTTCTTCATATTCTTTTGTCGTAACGATATCTTTTTGCAATTTCATTCCTTTAAAGATATATGGGTCACCCTTAATACCAACTTGTGAGTATGGTTTTGAGAATGGCACGACATTACTTACAACTGGAGAACCACCAGATGAGGCTGTTGGCATCAATAATGAACTATCTGTCAACCAAGCTTGAGCCTTGGCATATTTTTCATAGCGTTCTTCAAGATTTGTAGTTTCTGAATCTGCATCATCCAATAATTTCTTATATTGGTCCAAACCAAGTTTAGCTACAACATCCTTATCTTTTCCTTTTGTAATACCAAGGTGTTTCATGGCAGAGCCTGATTTAGGATCCATGATATTCAAGTAAGAGGCTGGGTCTTGATAACTTGGAGCCCATCCTGTACTGTTCAAATCATAGTCTTTTTGAGAAGGAACACGCGCTTGAGAAGTGATAGTTTCCTTTTCATTATCTGTCATTTGAAGAACATCGATGACAACATTTTCAGCACCAAGAGTTGATTCGATAGACTGTTTGAAAGAGTTGCTTTGTTGAACGGCGATGGTATCTGTTTGTTCAACTGGGACATCCAAGTGAATTGGGAAGTTTACCCCTTTAGATTCCAAGTCTTTCTTAGCTTTTTCAAAGGCTGCTTTAGCCTTGTCAGGGTTGTAGATAGAATCCTTACCATCGACTAGCTCAACACCTTTCCATTGATCACCATAGTTCACCAACTCAGCTTGAGCGATGTGACCAAAGTTCTTACCGCCTGCTTGTACAAAGTTATCTGGAACGAGACTGTTACGAATAATCTTGTCCGCACCGTCTTCACCATTTAGCTGGGCAGCATAAGAATGGCGGTTGAAGGCAAAGTTGATAGCCTGACGGAAGTCCTTATTCAGCATAGCTTCTTTTGTAGAAGTCTTTTGCTCTTCACTTGTTTTCGCAGTTTTATTATATGACTGACGATTTACGTTAAAGGTGAAGTAATAGCTACTTGAGTCCTGTGGGCTATAAGTAATTTTATCTCCGTATTGTTCCAAAGTTGAAGCAAAGTTTGAGCTACTTGGGAAGAGACGGGCTGTCGTATAGGCACCAGAAGAGAAGCTACGAATCAAGGATTCCTGATCAGAACCATCGTAGTAAGTCAATTTAATCTTCTCAATTTTTACCTTTTCTTTATCCCAGTAGTTTGGATTTTTCTCGTATTCAATCAACGATTTAGAAGTCAAGGTCTTCAAGATATAAGGACCATTGTAAAGAATCCCTGCTGGAGTGACCGCTCCATAATCTTTACCTGATGCCTTCAAAAACTCTTCATTTACAGGCAACATCGTTGCTGTTGTGACTTTAGAGTTCCAGAAACTTTCTGGTTTGTTTAGGGTATATTCAACTGTATAATCGTCCAAGGCCTTGACCCCAACTGTAGAGAAATCGTTGGTTTCACCAGTCATGTAGGCATCCAAGCCCTTGATTGAATTTTGGATGAGAGAGACACCATCTGACTTACCGTCAGCTACGTGTTTCAATCCTGTTACAAAGTCATGGGCTGTTACTTCTGCGTATTCTTCACCTTCTGAAGTGTACCATTTAACTCCTTTACGAAGTTTATAGGTATAAGTCAAACCATCTTTTGACACAGACCAATCTTCAGCCAAGGAAGGAATGACATTCCCGTATTGGTCATTTTCCATCAAGCCATCAACCACGTTCCCGATGACATCTGTTGTCGATGTACGAGTCGCTATACTATAGTCCAAAGATGCTGGATCTACTGCATAGACATATGAAAATGTTGTCGGTGCATCTGCTTCTTTATCAGCTTTTCCACAAGCCACTAAAAGAGCTGTTGTGCTCAGGACCACTCCTGCTGTTAAGAGCCACTTTTTCGATTTCATCAAAAATCTCCTTTTGTTTATTTTAATCTACTTTTACAATCCAACCTTCTGGCGCTTCAATATCACCAAACTGAATACCTGTCAACTCATCATAGAGTTTACGAGTCACAGGGCCAACTTCTGTTTCACTATAGAATACATGGAAATCATCACCGTGCTGAATTCCACCAATTGGTGAAATAACTGCTGCCGTACCACAGGCACCTGCCTCTACAAAACGATCCAGCTTATCAATTGGAACATCACCCTCAATAGGAGTCAAGCCCAAGCGGTGTTCTGCCAAATAAAGCAAAGAATATTTAGTAATAGATGGCAAGATAGATGGACTCAATGGTGTTACAAATTCATTGTCAGCTGTAATTCCAAAGAAGTTAGCTGAACCGACTTCTTCAATCTTTGTATGAGTTGAAGGGTCTAGGTAGATAACATCTGAGAAATGACGTGATTTGGCCAATTTCCCTGGCAAGAGACTGGCAGCATAGTTCCCACCAACCTTAGCCGCACCTGTTCCATTTGGAGCAGCACGGTCGTATTCATCCTGAATCAAGAAGTTGGTTGGAACCAAGCCACCCTTAAAGTAATTTCCAACCGGCATAGCAAAGATAGTAAAAATGTACTCCTCTGCTGGTTTTACCCCGATAATATCTCCAACACCAATCAAAAGTGGACGAAGATAAAGGGTTCCACCTGTTCCATATGGTGGTACGTATTCTTCATTGGCACGGACAACTGCCTTACAAGCTTCTACAAACATGTCTGTCGGAACTTGTGGCATCAAGAGACGATCACAAGTACGTTGCAGGCGTTTAGCATTTTCGTCAGGACGGAAAAGTTGAACACTACCATCCTTAGTACGATAAGCTTTCAAACCTTCAAATGCTTGTTGGCCATAGTGAAGACTTGGAGAAGACTCTGAAATATGCAAAGTTGCATCCTCTGTAAGCTCTCCTTGATTCCATTGTCCATTTTTAAAATGAGCAATATAGCGATAAGGTAATTTCATATAGGAGAAACCAAGGTTTTCCCAATCAATCGTTACTGTCATATTCCACTCCTTATTCTAAAAACTTATTTCTTTTATTCTACACTATTTTTCTAAAATAGCAAGTATATTTTGTAATTTTCAGAAAATTTCTTCAATAAAAAAGAACCTAAGGTATCTGTCGTAATGAATCCTATACGGAGATTGCATAAAAGACTCAAATTATTCTTCTATCTCGTTTGGTGCGACCTATTCAATAACTGAACTTATTTTGATATACATAGAATCCATATATAAGATCAGTAAGAAGTCTCAGCAGAGGTGAGTTTTATAAATATTAAAAAATCAGCCGAGAATTTAATCTCTGAAGCACAAACTATTCAAAAACCACACAGTGTTTCTTTCAACTTGATAATCATTCAAGACGAAATCACTGTATGGTTTTATTTTTAAGCTTGTGTTTATTGCTTATTTAGATTAAAAACTAACTTTTTCATTTAATTTTCTAAATTCTTTTGGATTTTCTGATTAGAGCAGATTATCAATCAAGTCATCGACTTCATCTTTTTCAGCCTGCGGTGTGATCTCAGTAATCATAATCCCTGCCACTGCTCGCTCAACCAAACCTTCAACATCCATGCGTGCTTCATACTGCTCTGCATTCTTAATCTTAGGATTAGTTTTAGGACGGTCAGGTGCAAAAATGGTACAGCAGTCTTCAAAAGGTTGGATAGAGATTTCAAAGGTATCGATTTCCTGGGCGATGTCAATAATTTCCAACTTGTCCATGGTAACCACAGGACGAATGATGGGAGTGTTGGTCACAGCGTTAATAGCCTGCATGCTTTCCAAGGTCTGGCTAGCTACTTGACCAAGACTTTCCCCATTGATGATAACTAAACCATTTCGGACCTCACGAATACAGTCAGTAATCCGCATCATAAAGCGACGAGTTAGAGTCATCAAATAAGCTTCTGGCGCCTTAGCCTTGATTTCCTCTTGAATCTCTGTGAAAGGCACTTCGATAAACTGGATATTGCCCCCAAACTTGGTCAATTTACGAGTCAAATCCTGCGCTTTCTTCAGGGCACCTGGACTGGTGTAAGGTGGGCTGGCAAAGTGAACGGCCTCAATATCTACCCCACGTTTAAGGGCTAGATAGCCAGCTACAGGTGAGTCAATTCCCCCTGACAACATAAGCATGCCCTTACCAGAAGTTCCCACAGGTAATCCACCTGCTCCTCGAATGGTTTCATAGGAAAGATAAGCCGCCTCCTCACGAATCTCCACCTGAAGATTGATGTCAGGATTTTTCATCTGAGCTTGCACATTTGGAATAGCTTCGAAAACAGCTCCTCCAAGGGTTTGATTGAGTTCACGACTATCCAACTCAAAGTTGTGGTCGCTACGCTTGCTAGAAATTTTAAAGGTCATGCCATCCTTGTAGATATCTTTCATAATCTCTTGGACAGCAGACTTCAGAACTTCTACAGATTTTTCAACCTTATAAACAGGGGAAAAGTTTTGAATTCCAAAAACTTGTTTGAGCGATTCTGCTACTGCTGTGTAATCTGCTCCATTGAGGTAAGCGTGGGCACGGTCACGATCTGCCGTTACCTTAACTTGGGGATAGATAGACAAAACGTCTGAAATATTATTGCGAAGTTTATTGATGAAACGCATACGGTTTTTACCCTTAGTTGACAGCTCACCGTAGCGAATCATAATTTCTGAATATTGCATGAATGCTCCTATCTTACTTTTCTAGTTTGATTGTAAATCAATTTTAACTTGGTCAAAAACTGCTCGACCTGACTCATATCATTTTCAAGGTCTAGACTAAGACGCACAGCTGACTGGGCCTTATCTTTATCCACTCCCATGGCAATCAGGGTTCCTGCAGGTTTCCCAGCCTTGGACGAACAAGCAGAGGTCGTTGAGATGAAAATATCATAGTCTTCAAAAGCGTGAACAATAACCTCACCACGAACACCTTTGATTCCAAAAGTCAAGATATGAGGGGCAAAATCTTCCTCATCTGAAAAGACAAAAATATCTGGATAGTCCAGAAGGGCTTGGCGAATAACAGCTTTCATCTGTCCAGTCTTGGTCCTAAAGATATCTAGCTTTTCCATAGACAAACGGAGGGCCTTGGCTGTCGCTGCAATTCCTGCCACATTTTCAGTTGTAGAACGGTAATCACGTTCCTGACCACCACCTGTTAAAAGAGGCGTAATCTTCTTGCCAGACTTGATATAGACAAAACCAACACCACGAACTCCGTGGAACTTGTGACCAGAGAAAGTCGCGAAATCCACTCGTTCTGTCAGATACTTTTCAGTCGGAATTTTAGCAAGCGCCTGAACCGCATCAACGTGGAAGGAAATAGTTGGCTTATCTGCCAACAGTTCTGAAATAGCTTGAATAGGTTGAATCGAGCCAATTTCATTGTTAACTGCCATGATGGAAACGAGGGTCGTATCTGGTCGTATCAAATCTGCTAGCGCCTCAACATCCACAAATCCTTTGTTATCAACTGGAGCAAAATCCACTTCAAATCCTTGACTTTTTAACCAGAGGGCTGACTCTTTGACTGCCGGATGTTCAATGGATGATACAATGATGTGCTTTCCAAACTGGGCTTTTTCAAATGCCACACCCTTGATAACCCAGTTATCACCTTCTGTTCCACCAGATGTAAAGAAGATTTCATCACTTTTCTTACCGATTAAATCTGCAATCTGTTGACGGGAAGCATCTAAAATTCGTGTTGCCTGGTCTCCCAAACGATGGAGACTAGATGGATTTCCTAAAATTTTTGAAGCGACCTGCATATAAGTTTCAAGTGCTTCAGGATAGGGCTTGGTCGTCGCCGAATTATCAAAGTAAATCATGTTTTCTCACGCTTTCTAAAATCACTCCTTCTATTGTATCATGAAACGGAGCTTGCGACAAGAAAGGGCAATTCCTCTTTTTTTAAGATTTTTTTAAAGAAATGCGGTATAATAAATTTTAATTAAAGGAGAGAATGTATGTCTAATTATCGTAGAACTTCAAAACCAAAAACAGAACACATCAAAAAAGGCTTTACGGTCTTTCAAAAAACCGTTGCTACAATCGCTAGTATCCTTGGCTTGATTACCGCAAGTATCACTATCATGAACGCCTTGGATAATAACAAAAATACTAAAAAAGAACCTACGACAAGCCAGACGACAACTATTGTCAAAGAAATTCAAAAAGAATCCCCTAAGGAAAATACTAGTCCCAATAAGGAAAATCACACCTCTCAAGAAAAAACACAACAAGAAGAAACGCCAAAATCTAGCGTCAAGGAAGAGAAAAAAGAAGAGCAGAAAACATCAACTCAGGATTCTTCTACTCCTGCTCCTACTCCAAGTAAACCTGCTACTGAAAACGAAAAACAGGTCAATCCGCCAACTTCAGAAAATAAAAGCAATCCTCAGTAAGCACATGATCTAAGAAAAATCAACTCAAAAAATAAAACTGCGCAGTAACTTCTGTCTTGACCACAATCAAGCTAAAGAGAAACTGTGTTTTTGTATAATTGATGTTTTAGATGCTAGATTCTTGACCAATTTTGTGAGATTCATACTCATAAAGATGAATCCTAGCGATGTTATGACAGTTTATTTATTTCTAACATAAACTCTGCACATGCCAAAAATACTCTCTCATCTGCCCCAAAAGGGAAAACATCCATTTTCTGTTTGACATAAATTCAAAAGCCTTCTTCACGCAGAAGTTAGTAACCCTTTTACATCTGACATAAATAACCTAGTTCAACCACTTCATAGGCATTACTTCCTGTTTTATTCTTATTTCATACTCTTCGAAAATCTCTTCAAACCACGTCAGCATCACCTTACCGTACGTATGTTACTGACTTCGTCAGTTTTATCTGCAACCTCAAAGTTGTACTTTGAGCAACCTGCGACTAGCTTCCTAGTTTGCTCTTTGATTTTCATTGGGTATCAATTATAAACCATGGCATAATAAAACGAGCATATCCAACTGATACATCGCTCGTTTTTTTGATATTTTAGAGGTGATTTTTTGCTCAACCTCTTTTTGCTTACTAAAAATTAAAGAATTCCATGGCCTGTTTGAAAAGCAATTCAGTATACTCTGGGTCTTCTTGGGCAATGGTAACTTGATCTTGAATCATTTCCAAATCATCCGTTATCATGCCATCAGCTCCTAGCTGAACAGATTTATCAAAGGACTCTGAACTATTGATGGTCCACACGTACAATTTTTGATCGGTATTCCAAAGCTTGTTGACAAAATTTTCATCTAAAGTTGAATACTCCATGGTGTAACCTGTAGCTTTCGTTCTTGGAAAGATACTATTGTAAGGTAGAATGAAATAAACTGGAATTTGTGAGTCATAGGCCAACACCTGGTCAATCACATGGTAGTCTAAGGACTGCATTTGGTGACCATTCTGCTTAAGAACCGTTCCATATTTTTCCATAAAGCGTTTCATCATATCTGGGCTATCTTTTCGACTGGTTTTAATCTCAATAAGAAGTTTCTGATGCAATTCATTGGCTTTATTGAGATAGTCATCAAAACTAGACACCTTGCTATGATAGCCATTTTCAGAAATATCAAGTTTAGTTAATTCTTCCAAGGTTAAATCCTGTGGATTGGCATTAACTCCTGTCAGATTCTTGATATTAGCATCATGCATCATGACAAACTGGCCATCTTTTGTTTCCTGAACATCTGTCTCAACGAAATCTGGAGATAACTGAGCGGTTTTTTCTAGTGATTGGACGGTATTTTGAACACCATTTTTATCTGAAACACCGCGATGAGAAATGATTAAAGGTTTATTGGCGACTGGAGCTTCTAAATAAACATAACCCTCAAGAGTGAAAAAGATACAAGCACAGCCCATCACTCCCCATCTCATCCAGTGGTCTTTCTTTCTCCTTGGTGTGATTTCTAGTTCTTCTCCTGTTAAGAAGGAAACAAACTTAATGAGAAAGTAAGTCAAGGCCATATAGTGGAAATTCTTGATTAAAACAAAGTTGATAATTCCCAGCACAAGAGATTCCCTATGGGTCAAACCATCCATCAGTGCCTGACTTGCCAAGATTGGAATCAATAAAAGAATGAAAAATAGGTAGGTTTTGACGATAATCCAAAGCAAGTTCCAAATATAAAACCATGAGTGCTTTCTTGTCTTCTCTAGACTGTATCTGACTGCTTCTTTGACTGTTTTTTTCTCAAATAAAAGCTGAGGTAGGGCAAACATGAAACGCACTGAAATATAAAACAGAAGTAAAGCCAGAATAGTAACCACTATACCTACAAGCCAATACTTGTCTTCCACATAATCAACAATAAAGTCCGGAATGACAATTTTATTGAGGTAATAAATCTTTAAAATCTTTCGAATCAATGGAAAGAGCATCATGACATAAAAGAAGATAAAGGCCATTTTGGAAATCGTCACTTGTCTCATAAATAAGAAACTTTGGCGAAAGACCTTGCGACTGTACTCCAGCAAGGTCCTCCTTTCGTGATAGAGGAGGTGTCGAGCTCCGATAAAGAGAAGTCCTATCTGGTAATAGGCGATCAGTAAATTAACGATTACCAGAACAAATAAAGCAAGACTAACAAATGGCGACCCTTTTATAATGGCAAAAATATTGTTGTATGAAAGAAAGAGATAACCTGTCTGACGGAGTAAAAGTCCAGCAATCCAAGAATTAAGTGGTAACCAGACAAACTCAATCATCATGAATATCAAGAAAAAGAGAAAGAGAATTTTATCTAGATTAAAGTATATCTGCTTAAAACCTAGATTTTTAGGTTTTTCAGGTTTCATAGTCACTCCTAGTCAAATAATTGAGACAAGTCCAAGCCTCCAAAAGGATTGTTTGAAAGACTACTTTCTGTCTCTAACAATTCTCTAGCTTGATCTGACTCTAAGAAGGACTCGTAAACACGCGCCGTCATACGAGCATCCTCCAAGCTATTATGAGACTGACCTTGAAATCCAAGAAATGAGGCAACAGTTTGCAATTTGAGATTGGCAATACCATGTAAATCCGAACTGCGACGTTCAAAAGCTTCATCATACAGATCAACCTTGTACTGTTGGCTGTAATCTAAACCATGCTCCACTAAAATAGGTAAATCACTTTTAACAGCATTGTAGCCTATCATCGGCAAAGAACCCACAAACTCTTGGAATTCCTTTATAACTTCCTCCACTGGAGGAGCATCTTTTAAGGTCTCAGCTGTAATTCCCGTCAATCCATTGATAAAACTCTTTAGAGGCACACTAGTATGGACATAGGAATCATAGGCGTCGATTTCCCGACCATCTCTAAAACGCACTGCCGATACTTGAATCAAGTGTGTTTGTCCTTCATGCTGATTAAATTCTAAGTCAAAAGCAATGTAATCTTCTAATCGTTCCATTTTCTACCTCTCCTATACTGTTATTTTATACTCTTCGAAAATCTCTTCAAACCACGTCAACGTCGCCTTGCCGTACTCAAGTACAGCCTGCGGCTAGTTTCCTAGTTTGCTCTTTGATTTTCATTGAGTATTACTTGAGCAACTATACTATTTAGAAACAAAAGAAGCCATCAGGTTAGCATTTAACCTAAACAGCTCCTTGATTATCCTCCAAATAAACGAGCAAAAAAGCCTTTCTTAGTGGATTGAACTTCTTCTTTTGCTTGGTCCAGCTCTAGCTTAAGGTTTTCTTGATCCTTCATGGCTTGAAGTGTCAATTGTTGCTGCTGATCGAGTTGTTTGTCTTTCTCAGCAATCTGACGGTCTTTGATACGCATCTGCTCGTCTTTTTCTGATAACTGACGATCCTTGGCTTTTAATTGTTCATAGAGACGAAGAATTTCTGCATTCTTCTCATCAACCAGAATCTCCATCAGTTCACGTTGCTTGACATCTTCACTGACAGGCTCATCTTCAAAAATCGTTTTTTTATAGATTTCTTCTAGCTTAATCAAGCCACTTCTGGTAACGACTGTTACCCCTTTGTCATTTTTATCTGTGTCTTCTTCTGGTAATTCTTTGACACGGTTATTGATTGCTTGGCGAGATAATCCTAAGACCTCTGCAATCTCACTGACGGTCATTTCAATACTCATAATATCCTCTGAAACGTTTTCTAGCTTTTCTTTACTTAAATCTTATCATAAGCTAGAAAAACTGTCAAATTTCCGCTTAATCTAAAGCCTTCAAAAAGGCTAATAAGACTTGAGCAGAGCGACGTCCAGCTTCGATAATAAACTCATCAAAAGAGATGTTTGCTTCATGGTTGGCATTGTCACTCATAGCTCGAATGACTAAAACTGGGAGATTAAGGGCATGCGCTGCTTGAGCAATAGCTGCCCCCTCCATCTCAACGGCTAAAACATCTGGGAAATGAGATTTAATCGCTTCTATCTTGTCATTTCCAGCAACAAAACTGTCTCCTGTAGCAATCAAACCAAGATACCAGTTTTGATCCAATTGAGATAAACTCTCTTGGATTTTGGCAACAAAGATTTTGTCTGATTCGAAATAAAGCGGTTGTTGCGCCATTTGTCCATAAGCATAACCAAAAGCTGTGACATCCACATCATGATAGGCTAATTTGTCAGCAATCACAACATCCCCAACAGCAATACCTTCTGCTACTGCTCCAGCAGATCCCGTATTAATCAAAGCATCTACTTGGAAATGGTCAGCCAAAATCGCCACACTCATAGCAGACATGACTTTACCAATTCCACTTTCTACAAGAACGACTTCATGCGAGGCAATGGTGCCTGTATGATAGGTATTCCCCAAAACAACTTGCTCTTGGGCATTGTCTAAATGCTGGACCAGATACGCCAGTTCTTCTGGCATAGCCGCAATAATTCCTATTTTCATTTCCATTCCTTTTCTATTACAAAAGTTTCATTGCTAAGACAAGCAAAATCAAGAGAAAGATGACTGCAAATAAGATTTTATTCAGTTTAGAATTAAAGACATTTCTCTTGGTATTTTCAATGCGACGGCTTTTATGAATAGACGGTTCGACCTGAATCTTCAAGGTTTCTTGGCTAAAGCTATGTCCCTTAGGATTGGCATAACCAAAACGGGAAGAAGAGGTTGGTAAAACCTTAGTCTCCTCATCATCTAGCAAAGGGGGACCTGAAATTTTTTCGCCTCTATTAGCTCTTTCAATCATTTCATCCGTTAATAAAGGTTTACTCATACTGACCTCCTCTATTTTTTGTGCAATTCCCAGTATTGAACAGCCATAATTGTCTTGGCATCACAAATATGACCTGATTGGATCAATTCCTTAGCTTCTTCTAGGCTCACTTCAAGGACTTCCAAGGTTTCATCTTCATCCTGCGGACGTGGATTTTCCACCTTTGTCAAATCGCTTGCTAGGTATAGTTTTAACTTTTCATTACAAAAGCCAATAGCTGAATAAAAATCGTACAAGAGTTCTAACTTCCCTGTATAAGCTGTTTCTTCCTCTAATTCACGCAGAGCTGCTGCAACAGGGGCTGTATTTTCTCCTACTTCCAATTTTCCAGCTGGAATTTCGTAAGAGACAGCCTCAATAGCTTTGCGGTACTGCTTGACCAAGATGAGTTTTTGTTCATCTGTTACAGCTAAAACGCAGACAGCTCCATTGTGGAAAATCAAATCGCGTTGGGCAGTTCCCTTGCCTTCTGGTAATTCAACCTGATCTTGAACCAGTTTAAAAATTGGTCCTTGATAGATTTCTTTTCGGCTAAGTGTTTTTTCTTCAAATTCCATGATAGGCTCCTACTGATTCTTAGGATGATGAGGAAGGCGAGTTGCATATTCGTCTTTATTGACCTGACGACCGCGGCCGATGGCAATCGCATCTGCTGGAACGTCTTTGGTTATAGTTGAACCAGCTCCAACGAGGGAATTGTCACCTAACTCAACTGGCGCAATAATGGTTGAATTTGAACCAACAAAGACATTGTTACCGATGACTGTCTTGTATTTGTTTTTGCCGTCATAGTTGACTGTAATGGTTCCTGCACCAAAATTAACCTTGCTACCCACTTCACAGTTTCCGATATAAGTCAAATGACCAGCCTTAGTATTCTCGCCGATAGAAGAACCTTTCACCTCAACAAAGTTACCAATATGAACTTGGGCACCCAGACTTGAACCTGGACGAATGTGGGCGTAAGGACCGACTGTCACTCCGTCTGCAACATTGCTTTCTTCAATCATAGAATTGGTAATAACAGCTCTTGCTCCGATAGTGCTATCCACTACATAAGTTCCATTTGTCAAAACAGTCTCAGCACCAATTTTCGTTTGCCCCTTCAAGGTAACATTGGCTTCGATTTGAACTTCAGGAGCAATCTCAACATCAATATCGATATAAGTTGCTTCTGGATTGACAAAGCTAACACCGTTGACCATGTGTTGGTGATTGATGCGACGACGCATGACTGACTCAGCTGTCGCAAGAGCCACACGGTCATTTACCCCAAGACTCTCATCAAAATCTTTCAAAGTATAAGCGCCAACTTTTTCACCAGCTTCACGGAAAATGCCAATGACATCTGTAATATAGTATTCACCTTGAGCGTTGTTGGTATTGATATTTTTCAAAGCCTCAAACAAACGCTCGTTGTCAAAAACATATGTTCCAGTGTTGATTTCCTTGATTTGCTTTTCAAAATCTGTAGCATCCTTCTGCTCAACAATGCGAAGAACTTCAGCATTGTCATTACGCACAATTCGTCCATAGCCAAAAGGATTATCCGTTTCAGCAGTCAAGATAGTCGCCACATTTTTATGATTGATATGGAAATCAATCAAGTTTTTCAAGCTTTCACCTGTGATTAAAGGAGTATCTCCTGCGATGACCAAGGTGTGACCTGACAAACCTTCTAAGATTGGCTCTGTCATCATAACTGCATGGCCAGTTCCTAACTGTTCAGATTGAGTCACAAATTCTGTCTGTCCAGCCAAGACCTCTTCAACCAATTCTGCCTTGTGTCCGACAACTGTTACTGTCTTTTCAGGTTGGATAGCTCCCACACTACGGAAAACATGTTCCAGCATAGAAATACCCGCAACCTTGTGCAAAACTTTTGGCAAATCAGATTTCATGCGAGTCCCTTTACCCGCTGCTAAAATAATGGCATAATTTGACATAATCTTCTCTTTTCTCTAGAAATTCCCTTTTATTATACCATATTTCAAATCATTCCGCTCCCTTGAATGAAAAAATGCTCCAAAATCCTTTTCTTAACCCATTTTTTGAGTATTTTTTTTGATTTTTTTTCATTTTTAAGGTAAAATTATGAGATATGAGAAAGAAAATTAATCCGCTTATTTTATTTGGTTTTTTTGGGATTATGATTTTCATTTTAATCCTGAATCGCCCTCGTTTTGAGGACCATCCTGTAAAAACAAAGTCAAATATCGCGCAAGTAGAAACACAAGCGCTACACAATATAGATAAACCGGTAATTGATGTTTCTGGTTGGCAGCGTCCTGAGGAAATAAATTACGATACTCTGTCCCAAAACATTTCTGGAGCTATTGTTCGCGTCCATAGTGGCGCTCAAACGTCCAAAGAGAACGATGCAGCCTTTGTTAATGGGGTAGATAAGGCCTTTAAAACCCATATCACGGAGTTTCAAAAACGAAATGTCCCAGTTGGTGTCTATGCTTATTTAGCTGGAAAAAGTGTCCAAGAAATGGAAAAAGCCGCTGAAGTTTTTTATAACGCCTCTTCACCATACAGCCCTAGTTATTATTGGCTAGACGTGGAAGAAAAAACCATGTCCAATATGAACGAGGGTGTTGAAGCCTTTCGAGCAAAGCTAGAATCACTTGGTGCAAAAAATATCGGCATCTACGTTGGGGTCTACTTCATGGAAGAACACAGTATTGATACAGGCAAATTTACCTCTGTTTGGATTCCTTCATACGGTTCAAATACTGGATTTTTCGAAAGCAAACCTAATACGGACTTAGATTACGACATCCACCAGTACACTTCTAAAGGAAAAATTGCTGGCTTTGACCACGATTTAGATATCAACGTCATTTCTTCCTTAAAAAACAAAGAAGAAACCTTTAGAAAACTCTTTTTAAAACCTTAAAAGCATTTGTTTAGCATTTGCTTTTTCTTTTTGTGTTTGATTGTGATACAATATAGTAAGGATTTTTTGAAATAGAAATAGTTGGAGGAAAAATATGCTCTCATGGTTAGCACGCCTTATTAAAGGGATTGTAATTGCTCTTGGATTTATCCTACCGGGAATTTCCGGAGGGGTTCTAGCAGCAATCTTAGGAATTTATGAACGGATGATTGGCTTTCTGGCCCACCCCTTTAAAGACTTTAAAGAAAATGTTTTGTACTTTATTCCAGTTGCCATCGGTATGCTTCTGGGAATAGGATTATTTTCCTACCCGATTGAATACCTGCTTGAAAATTATCAGGTCTTTGTCTTATGGAGCTTTGCGGGGGCTATCATTGGTACTGTTCCTAGCCTCCTCAAAGAATCAACTCGAGAATCTAACCGAGACAAGATTGATTTAGCTTGGTTCTGGGCAACCTTTATCATTTCTGGACTAGGACTCTATGCCTTAAATTTTGTTGTTGGAACCTTAAGTGCCAGCTTTCTTAACTTCGTCCTAGCAGGCGCACTATTGGCCCTTGGTGTATTGGTTCCTGGCCTCAGTCCATCAAATCTACTTTTGATTTTGGGCCTCTATGCTCCTATGCTGACAGGTTTTAAAACCTTTGATCTCTTGGGAACCTTCTTCCCGATTGGAATTGGGGCAGGTGCAACTCTCATCATTTTTTCAAAATTGATGGATTATGCCTTAAATAACTATCACTCACGCGTCTATCATTTCATCATCGGAATCGTCTTATCAAGCACCCTTTTGATCTTGATTCCAAATGCAGGAAACGCTGAGAGTATCCAATACACAGGCCTTTCACTTGTTGGATATGTCATCATCGCCTTCTTCTTTGCACTGGGAATCTGGCTTGGTATTTGGATGAGCCAATTGGAGGATAAGTATAAATAATGGCAAAAAAAGTTAAAATCAAAAAAACATTGGTGGAACAAATCCTATCTAAAGCAGGTATCCCACATCAGGGGATTCAAATCAATGCCCTAGAAGGAGAACTTCCTCAAGGTTATGAACGAGATCAGATTTTCAAAACCTTGGCTCTTTTGGGAGATAAAACAGGACCGGTTATCGGAATTGTCCCTATCACCCAACACTTGTCTGAAAAGAAACTAGCTAAAATTTCTGGCAATAAAAAAGTGAGCATGATTCCACAAAAAGACTTGGAAAAAACAACAGGTTATATTCATGGAGCCAATAATCCTGTCGGAATTCGTCAGAAACACAATTACCCCATTTTTATCGATAAGATAGCTCTAGACTTGGATCAAATGATTGTCTCTGCTGGGGAAGTTGGTCACAGCATTATCGTCGCACCACAAGACTTGGCTAGCTTTGTAAAGGCTGACTTTGTAGATATCTTGGAGGACATCAAATAATGAAACTCTACTTTGTCCGCCACGGCCGTACGGTCTGGAATCAGGAAGGTCGCTTTCAAGGTGCTAGTGGAGATTCTCCCCTTCTTCCTGAATCCATTGAAACCCTAAAACAACTAGGCCAGTATCTTAAGGATGTTCCTTTTGATCAGATTTATTCAAGTGATTTACCTCGAGCGATCAGATCTGCCGAGATTATCCAAAGTCAACTCAAGGTGTCCTGTCCTTTAGAAAGTGTTCCTAATCTCCGTGAATGGCAACTGGGGAAATTAGAAGGTTTGAAAATCGCAACCTTGGAAGCTATTTACCCGCAACAAATCAAAGCTTTCCGATCTAATCTTGCTCAATTTGACACTCAAATGTTTGGAGCCGAATCCCTCTATAGCACAACACAACGGACCATCCAATTTATCAAATCATTAAAAGATAGTCCGGCTGAGCGTATTCTAATTGTCGGTCACGGTGCTAATCTCACTGCCAGTCTTCGTACTCTTCTAGGATATAAAGAACCACTTCTTCGTAAAGATGGCGGTCTAGCAAACGCCAGCCTGACCATTCTAGAAACCCATGATTTTGAAACATTTACTCTCGATACTTGGAATGATACTTCCTATCAATAACAGGACTTGATTATAGCGTCAAGTTCTTTTTAGTTTTGAAAGATTATCCGTGAATTTCTTGCTTATTTATGATAAAATGGGAGTATCGCAAAAAATGACTCATCGTATTCAATTTTGAGTAAAACTAGGAGGATCCCATGTCAACAGAACATATGGAAGAACTAAATGACCAGCAGATCGTTCGCCGTGAAAAAATGGCTGCGCTCCGTGAACAAGGAATTGATCCTTTCGGAAAACGCTTTGAACGCACTGCAAATTCACAAGAATTAAAAGATAAATTTGCTGATCTCGATAAAGAACAATTACACGATAAAAACGAAACAGCTACTATCGCAGGACGCTTGGTAACCAAACGTGGTAAAGGTAAAGTAGGTTTTGCCCACCTTCAAGACCGCGAAGGTCAAATCCAGATCTACGTTCGTAAGGATGCTGTCGGTGAAGAAAACTATGAAATCTTCAAAAAAGCAGACCTTGGTGACTTCCTTGGTGTCGAAGGCGAAGTGATGCGTACAGATATGGGAGAACTCTCTATCAAGGCTACTCACATCACACACTTGTCTAAGGCTCTTCGTCCTCTACCAGAGAAATTCCATGGTTTGACAGACGTTGAAACAATTTACCGTAAACGTTACCTTGACTTGATTTCTAACCGTGAAAGCTTTGAGCGCTTTGTCACTCGTTCAAAAATCATTTCTGAAATCCGTCGTTACCTTGATCAAAAAGGTTTCCTTGAAGTGGAAACACCTGTTCTTCATAACGAAGCTGGTGGTGCTTCTGCCCGTCCATTTATCACTCACCACAATGCCCAAAACATTGACATGGTGCTTCGTATCGCGACTGAGCTTCACTTGAAACGCCTAATCGTAGGTGGTATGGAACGCGTTTATGAAATTGGCCGTATCTTCCGTAACGAAGGAATGGATGCTACTCATAACCCTGAATTTACTTCTATCGAAGTCTACCAAGCTTATGCAGACTTCCAAGACATCATGGACTTGACGGAAGGCATTATCCAACATGCTGCTAAAGCTGTCAAAGGCGAAGGCCCAGTTAACTACCAAGGAACTGAAATCAAAATCAATGAACCATTTAAGCGTGTTCACATGGTGGATGCTATCAAGGAAATTACTGGTGTAGATTTCTGGCAAGACATGACTTTCGAGGAAGCCAAAGCTATCGCTGCTGAGAAGAAAGTTCCAGTTGAGAAACACTACACTGAAGTTGGCCACATTATCAATGCCTTCTTTGAAGAGTTTGTTGAAGAAACCTTGATCCAACCAACCTTTGTCTATGGACATCCAGTAGCTGTATCTCCACTTGCTAAGAAGAATCCTGAAGACGAACGCTTTACTGACCGTTTCGAACTCTTCATCATGACTAAGGAGTACGGTAATGCCTTTACTGAGCTCAACGATCCAATCGATCAACTTAGCCGTTTTGAAACCCAAGCTAAAGCTAAAGAACTTGGTGATGATGAAGCTACAGGTATCGACTACGACTACATTGAAGCTCTTGAATACGGTATGCCACCAACAGGTGGTTTGGGAATCGGTATCGACCGTCTCTGCATGCTCCTCACTGATACAACTACTATCCGTGACGTATTGCTCTTCCCAACAATGAAATAAACTCTTATCCTCTGGTATTTGCCAGAGGATTTTTTGATGCAAAAAAGACTGAGTAAAAACTCAATCTCTACTTTTCACTTCTTTGGTTGCTACATCTTCTCCAAACCATTTTTGGCTGATTTCCTGGAACTTCCCTTCTTGATGTAGTTCAACAAAGGATTGATTTAAAGCTTGCAGTAATCTTTTGTCAGCAGGTCTGACACCTACAGCAAAAGATTCACTCTCAAATCCAGCTGAAAAGACATTATAGTCATTTAATATTCCTTCAGACTGAAGATAATAATTGGCATATACTCGGTCAATCAACAAGGCATCAATACGGTCATTCTTCAAATCGATCAAGGCTTCATTGAAACTCTGGTATTGATTGGTCTTCTGGTCTTTGACACGATTTTTCAGTAAATCTGGCTGGGCTTCAAAGTCTAAATAACCAGAGGATCCGGCTTGGGCTCCCAAGGTCTTATCCTTCATATCCTCTACTGAACGAATTTGCTGGCCTTTCTTGGCAACCAAAACTTGCTGATTTTCCATATAAGGAATGCTAAAGGCAACCTTTTCTCGGCGTTCATCAGTGGCAGAATAGCCATTCCAGATGGCATCAATGGTCCCATTTTGCAGTTCCGTCTCCTTCATATCCCAGTCGATTGGCTGAAATTGAACCTTAAAACCTAATTTCTCAGAGACAGCTTGTGCTAAATCAATATCAAAGCCTGTATATTGGCCATTCTTTTCTTCAAATCCCATGGGTACAAAGGTATTGTCAAAACCAATGGTTATACTGCTTTGCTCTTGATACTTATTCCAGTTATCTTGCTTTGGATCACTAGCCTTCTGAGTACAAGCCGTTAAAAAGAGAGTCAGGAGCGAAACCAACACTAAAGCAATTTTCTTATTAGTCATCGGCACCTCCTACTTGGGCTCAACCTTGAGAATCTGATCCGCGATATTTTCAGCGAACTGTAAATCGTGGGTAACCACAATCTGCGTCATGCCAAGTTCCCTATTTTGCAAGATTAATTTTTCCACTTCCAAGCGCAATTCTGGATCCAGGGCAGAAGTTGGTTCATCGTAACCAATGATTTCTGGGTCAATCATCATAGCACGTGCCAAGGCCACCCGTTGCTTTTGCCCACCAGATAGTGAGAAAGGATAGGCGTCTGCATGTCCTGCCAGTCCTAATTGTTCCAAAAGGCCTCGCGCCTTCTGCTCAGCCTCATCCTGCTTCATTCCCATAGTTTTCACAGGAGATAAGGTCAAATTGTCTAGAACTGATAAATGAGGGAAAAGTTGAAAATCTTGGAATACAAATCCCAGTAAATTGCGCTTCTCCAATTCATCCAGTTCTAAAGGTTCTCCATTATAAAAGATTTGCCCTGAATCAATGGTTTCAAGACCCGCAAGCATACGTAAGAGAGTTGTCTTACCTCCACCAGAAGGCCCAACGATAGCTAGGATTTGCTTTTCAGGAATTTTTAGATTGAAATTGGACAAAATTTGCTTTTCACCAAAGCCTTTATTGATATTTCGTAATTCTAACATGGTAGCCTCCTATCTATAGTAACTGTACTTCTTCTCAACTTTTTTGGCAAGAATGGTCACAATACCAATCAAAATCAAGTAAATGGCTCCTGCCAAGAACATTGGAACCAGACTAGCATCACGGTTGGCAGCTGTTCGACTAGCCAAGATAAGGTCTGAAATGCCTAGAGCATAAACCAGGGAAGTATCCTTGACCAAACTCATGACTTCGTTAAATACGCTAGGAAGAACAATCTTGGTCACTTGGGGCAAGATAATATAGCGCACTGTGGCAAAGGGACTGAACTTCAAGACCTTAGCAGCCTCATATTGACCTTTAGGGATAGTCTCAATCCCACCACGGAAGATTTCAGCAAAGTAAGCCGCATAATTGAGAACAAAGGCAATGATAGCCGCAGGAAGACGGTCCAAACGGATCCCAATACTTGGGAGCACATAATAGATAAAGATCAACTGCAAGAGCAAGGGTGTGCCTCGCATGATCCAGATATAAATGTTAATCAGATGATGGAGGAGCTTCCAATGGACTTGCAAGGCAAAGGCAATCAAAACGCCCAAGGGAATAGAAAAAATCAAGACCAGTGCAAAAACCTGTAAAGTCATGCTTGCACCGCTCAATAAACTCGGTAATATCTCAAACAAATAAGACATACTGACACCTCCTAAAAATAATTGCTCCTATTATAGCATAAATAAACTAAATAACCAACTATTTTTGTAAAAAAATTCTTTTTCAATAGAAAAAATACAGTGTCTTGAAGCTAGAATAGGACAACACTACTTATAAAGCCTTGTTAGTCATTTGATTTGAATTTCCTAGTCTATTTGTTTATATTCCATTTCAATATATTATAATTTATAAGTGAAAAGAAAGGACAAATTTTGCCCTTTCTCGATCTTAGCTTCTATTTGTTACAGTTAACTTGACTGATAATTGGAGTTTTATCTTACGTATTTAAGATGGATTGTCTTTTTTAGTTCGTGCTAATCTCAGGGCACGATTTGGATTGAGACGATTAAATAGTTCTTCCAATTTCTTTTCATTCCAAACGTCTGCGGCGGAAACAAAATTGCCATCCGCATCTCGGAAAGATATCGGTTTATCTCCCATATCAATCTCCTAGTCTACAAATTCAAACTCAAATTTACCAATGCGGACCAAATCACCATCTTTAGCACCACGCGCACGAAGAGCTTCATCAACTCCCATACCACGAAGCTGGCGAGCAAATTTCATGACTGATTCGTCACGATCAAAGTTGGTCATATTAAAGAGTTTCATCAGTTTTTCACCAGAAAGTACCCATGTCGCATCGTCATCACGACTAATTTCAAAGGCTTTTTCTTCATCGTCAAATCCATAATAAGCTTCTTCTTCCATATCTGACTCATCATAGAGCAAGAATTCTGGTGTCTTATCTAACAATTCAGCTGTAGCATCCAATAGCGTTGCCAGACCTTGCTTAGTCAAACCAGAAATTGGGAAGATAGCTGGTAACTCTTCAAATTCATCATAATTTTCAGCCAATTTTTTCTTAAATTCTTTAAGATTTTCTTGACTCTCAGGCATATCCATCTTATTAGCTACAATAATCTGTGGACGCTCCATAAGGCGAAGATTATAGGACTCCAGCTCTTTATTGATGGCAAGATAATCCTCATAAGGATCACGGCCTTCGCTAGCTGACATATCAATGATATGAAGGATGACACGGGTACGCTCAATGTGACGGAGGAACTGAGTCCCCAAACCAACACCTTGACTAGCTCCTTCAATCAAACCTGGTAAATCAGCTACTGCAAAGGATTCACCTGATTGAGTGCGAACCATACCTAGATTTGGCACAATGGTCGTAAAGTGGTAAGCACCAATTTTAGGTTTAGCTGAGGTAATAACACTTAAAAGGGTTGATTTCCCTACAGATGGGAATCCTACTAAGCCGACATCTGCCAAGATTTTTAGTTCCAATTGTAACTCACGTTCCTGACCTGGTTCTCCATTTTCAGAGATTTCCGGTGCAGGATTTTTTGGTGTTGCGAAACGAATATTTCCACGTCCACCACGACCACCGTGGGCAACGATAAATTCTTGACCATGTTCAATCAAATCTGTCAAAACCTTGCCAGTCTCTGCATCACGAACAGTCGTACCTTGTGGTACTCGAACTCTAAGGTCCTCAGCACCACGACCATGCATCCCTTTGGTCATTCCTTTCTCACCAGAATCAGCCTTAAAATGGCGATTATAGCGGAAATCCATGAGGGTACGTAGACCTTCATCTACAACGAAGATGACATTGCCTCCACGACCACCATCACCGCCCCAAGGACCGCCATTAGGGACATATTTTTCACGGCGAAAGGCAACCATGCCATCACCACCATTACCAGCCTTGACCTTGATCTTAGCTGTATCTAAAAACATACTCATTTTTTCTTCTCACTTTAAAAAAGGGCTGGGAAATCCCAGTCACTAAATTTTCTTGAATCTATTTTATAGATTACTGAGGGCACCAATAGCAGTTGCAAAAATTCCCAATAAACTTGCTACTAGCATGATAATCACGATAAACAAGGTTATTTTCTCAAACATAGTTTTTTTACGATTTCCATTATCTCCAAATGCCATTTTTATCTCCTTCGTTACATTCTATTTTCTATTATCTTAGCATGAATTTAGCTAGTTTTCAATAGTCAGTTGATACCGGTGCGATAATCCATAAAATGATATAAGCTACAACTCCTGCTCCATAAACAAAAGCAAGAACACCCCATATTACGCGAACAATAGTAGGATCCATATCAAAATAATGGGCTACCCCAGCACAAACACCAGCAATCTTTTTATCACGACCGCTTCTCATTAATTGTTTTTTCATACTGTTCCTCTTTCTATTCTTCATGGTCTTTCCAATAATCTCTTATGCTGATCAACTGTGTTTTTGAAGCCTTCAGCATGCGTCTAGAGCCTTTTACCGGTACAGCAACCACCTGTTGTGGTAAATACAAAACTGTCTTAAAGATACGCTGGCTGACCGTGTCATCTTTTGCTAAATCTTTCTGGAAGTTATTTGAAATAATGGCATCCAGATAAAACTCATGCACTCGTTTCCCAAAGTTCTCAGCTGAAATCTCATACAATTTCTCTGATAAGGTATGCTCATTCATATCTGGCGTTGCAATCAGGGCTTCCAAAATAGCACCAGCCAAATCATGTTCTCCATAGTACAAGGTTCCAAACATTTTATCACTGATAAGATTGTCCAGATAAGGATTTCCATGAGCAATGACAGGCGTCCCACTAGCTAAGCTTTCCAAGTAGGTCAAACCTTGGGTTTCACTTGTCGATGCCGAGATGAAGAAATCCGCCGCCTTGTAATAAAGAGCCGTCTCACTAGGAGCAATCATGCCAGTAAAGATGACGGAGTCTTGAATCTCTAGTTTCTTGGCTTGCTCTTTGAGGTCATCCAGATAAGGACCATCCCCAGCTACCACCAGTTTGACATTGTCTTCTTCTTTCAAAACTTCTGCAAAGGCTGCTAGTACTGCTTGAATATTTTTTTCATAGGAAATTCTGGAAAGACTCAGCAACATCTGTTCATCATCTTGAATCCCTAATTTACTACGCAGTTCTTTCAGATTTTCTTTCTTGATTTCTGGACGCTCAAACTTGGCTAATTCAATACCAGTTGGAATGACCCGTTTTTCCACCTTGACCTTATAGTCAGATAACAAGTCACGGACAATCTCACTCGGGCAAATAACCCCATCTACATCATGCAAGAAACCTCTAACCAAGTACTTGACCATACTCGGACGAATCAACATCCCCTTGGCAATATAATGCACATAGTCTTCGTACTGGGTGTGATAGGTATGGATGACTGGAATCTTCAATTCACGCGCAATCCAAATCCCCAACAAGCCAAGAGAAAATTCTGTCTGAGTATGGATAATATCCAGTTGATATTGTTTAGCAATTTCAAGCGCCTTGCTGAATCCTCGATAGGCAAAGCGGCGATCCTTAAAAGCAAAGAAGGGAACACTTGGAATGCGGATAATTTGCCAATCTTCATAACGATTGACATCCTTATCTGTCGTCGTAAAGATAAAAACAGCGTGTCCCTGCTTTTCAAGTTCTGTTTTCAAGGTTCGAATACTGGTCGCAACACCTGAAACCTGAGGAAAATAGGTATCTGTAAATAAACCAATTCGCATAGATTACCTCACTTTTTACTTTCTCCCTAAAGCGGCTTGTTTCTCATAAAAGTCCAACCAGATTTGTAACAGATGCTCTTCTGAATACTCTCTAGAAATATTCTTAGCTTTTTCTTTCAAATCTTTTAAAGCAGCAGGATTTGCTTGATATTCTAAAATAGCTTCTTTCATTTCTTCTCTGTCTGCTGTCGCCCGATAATTCCCCTCTAAAATCACCTTATAAAGATCCAAATCACGCAACATAATCGGAGCTTCACAACTGGCAGCCTCTAAAATCGTCATCGGAAAGAGCTCATTGTAACTAGGAAGCAAGAAAAGATCCGCTAGGGCATACAACTCGCGCATTCGCTCTGGTGAGACAATTCCTGGAAAAATCAAATTTTTAGGGGGATTCTCCATGATTTTCTTGTAACGTTCATAACCATCTGTCATACCACCAAAAGAGAAACCACCTGCCCAGATAAAGGTAATCTGCGGCAATTCCTCAGCCAGACGGATAAAATCGTCAATCCCTTTGCGCTTCTGAACTTGACCAGCACCTACTACGATAAACTGATTGTCACTAAGACCTAGCTCTGTACGCAGTTTCGCTACCTCTTCCTGTGGAAGAGGATGCCATTTTTCCTTGTTTACAAAGTTAGGAATATAAGTCACTTTTTCACGTGGAATACCAGCTGCCACCAAATCCTCAATAAACATAGGATTAACAACAACCAAGTGCTCCATCCGATTGTAAAAAGAAAATACATAGCGTTTAACAATTCCCTTTAAGAAAAATGGAATTTTCAAACTCCCCTCAAGTGTGTCAGGCAAGAAATGCACATAGCCAATTTTCCTTCCTGAGCGTTTCTTTTGGAATGTTGATAAATAATAGGGGAAATCAATCGTATGAAAGTGAGTCACATCTGCCTCTATTGGAAGATTTTCTGTAACAATCAATTGGTCCTTGGCATCACGATGAAGAAGACGAACTAATTCACGGTAGGCACCTGAAACTCCTTGTCCTGCTACTTTCTCACTTGAACTCAACATATTGATGCGTAATTTCTTTTTTTCCATAACTACTATTATATCATTTTCTTTGAATAAAATCAGCAAAAGAAAGGAGAGACTAGAGGAAAAGATGGGGAAATTTCCTCGCTTTTCCAATAATCTCTCACATGCTATTATATGTTTACTTAATGCCTAGGGCAATGCGTGCATAGCGACTCATTTTTTCAACGGTCCAGGCTGGATACCAAACTAATTTGACCTCAGTATCCGTTACTTCTGGCACCTCTGTCATGGCATCATAAATCTGGTCCGTCAAAAGGTCAGCTAGGGGACAACCCATAGTTGTCAACGTCATATCAATCTCTGTTTGCCCTGTGTCGCCGTCAAAACGAATCTCATAAATCAAACCAAGATTGACAATATCGATTCCCAACTCAGGGTCGATGACTTCTTCCAAGGCTGATAAAATTCGTGTTTTGATGTTTTCAATTTGTTCTTCTGTATAAGCCATATTTTTCCTCACTCCTAGTCTTCAATAAAATCACGAAGTGGTTTGCTGCGACTTGGTTGGCGTAGTTTTCTCAAAGCCTTTGCTTCAATCTGACGGATACGCTCACGAGTTACGTTAAAGACTTTCCCCACATCTTCAAGGGTGCGCATTTTTCCATCATCTAGTCCAAAACGTAGACGCAGAACATTTTCTTCACGGTCTGTAAGAGTATCTAAGACTTCATCCAACTGCTCACGCAAGACGATACGAGTCGTATAATCCACTGGATTTTCAATCACTTCATCTTCGATAAAGTCTCCAAGATGGCTATCATCCTCTTCACCGATTGGAGTTTCAAGAGATACTGGTTCTTGGGCAATCTTCAAGATTTCACGAACCTTATCAGGTGTCATATCCATTCGTTCAGCGATTTGTTCTGGCGTTGGATCTTGTCCCAATTCTTGAAGGAGATTACGTTGTTCACGAACCAGTTTATTGATGGTTTCAACCATATGAACTGGGATACGGATGGTACGAGCTTGATCTGCAATAGCACGAGTGATAGCCTGACGAATCCACCAAGTTGCGTAAGTTGAAAACTTGAACCCTTTAGAATAGTCAAACTTGTCAACCGCCTTCATCAAGCCCATATTTCCTTCTTGAATCAAGTCAAGGAACTGCATACCACGGCCGACATAGCGTTTGGCTATAGAAACAACCAAACGAAGGTTAGCTTCCGCAAGACGTTGTTTGGCTTCGATATCGCCAGCTTCAACTGCTAGTGCCAATTCTTTTTCCTCTTCATTGGTCAAAAGAGGAACAACCCCGATTTCTTTCAAGTACATACGAACAGGGTCGTTGACCTTAGCCGAAGTTGACCCAATCAAGTCCTCATCGCTGAGTTCTGGTTCTTCTTCAGCACTAAGAACACGCGCACTTGGATTTCCTTCGTTATCTGTGATAGAAATCCCTGCATCCTGAATCCGTTGCAAGAGATCTTCAATCCCATCAGCGTCCAAGGTAAAAGGAATGACAAGACTAGCATTGATTTCATCATCTGTTGCTGTCCCTTTTTGCTTATGATTACGGATAAATTCTGCTACTTGTACGTCAAATGTTGTTACTTCTTTTTGTTTTGTTACCATTATTACTCCATTCTTCTCTTTTGTGAAATTAAACGTTCCAATTCTTCTAAGGCTGTGTCAGTATCTCCTACATGGCTAGCTTCCTGCACCTTCTTTTTGATTCTCATATTGTCCTGATTCAAGAGAGCCTTGTTTCGAGTCATTTCTACTTCACTAAGTTCCTGTGGTGACATCTCAGCAGGCAAATCCTGAGCTAAAACTTGGTACCAAGCTCTTTCAACTTCCTCTGTCTGTTCTGCTAAAACTTCTGGAGGAAGATTGCCATACTGACCAAGCAAGTCATATAAGACCTGAAATTCAGGTGTATCAAATGCAAAGTCTTCTCGCAAGCGGTAATCGTTCAAAATAAGAGAGGATTCCATCATTCGATAAAGTAGATGAGCTTCTGCCCTCATAATAGCTGATAACTGCTTGGTGACAGGCATAGTGATTTGCGTCGATCTGGAAATCCCTTCCATGCGATTCTGTCTTTGTGCCTGCCGACTCTCATTAACAATCTGCTCAATCTGAGCATAATCAAAGGATGCCAGACTGTCAGCTAAAATATGAATATAGCTGTTTTGAGCAGTGATAGACTTTTCTTGAACAATCAAGGGAGCTATTTTTTCAATAAACTCAATCTGAGCCTGCAAATTTTCACTATTTTCAGGCTTATACTGGTGAATGTAGAACTCAATCGGACTAATACGAGTTTTCGTTAATAGATAGGCCAAGTCTTCTGGACCATTTTTTTGTAGATATTCATCTGGATCCAAGTTATCAGGCATGCTGACGATTTGCACAGGCATATCACAAATTTCGTCCAGCGCTTTCAATGTCGCAGCTTGCCCAGCCTTATCGCCATCGTAAACAAGAACCAACTTCTTGGTTAACCTTTTCAGATGCTCAACATGCTCTCGACTCAAGGCCGTTCCCATAGATGCCACAGCGTTTTCAATTCCAGCCCGATAGGCTGCGATGACATCCATGAACCCTTCCATGAGGTAAATCTCACTGGTTTTACCAGAAGATTTTTTTGCCCTATCCATATGATATAATTCGTAACTTTTGTTAAAAATTGCAGTCGATCGGCTATTTTTATACTTAGAAGTTTGTGAATCCGTTTTCTGCCAGATACGACCTGAGAAGGCAATGACCTTTCCCTGGTCATTGGTCAAGGGAAACATGATGCGATTGTGAAAAGTGTCTACAAATTGATTGGCATCTGATAGGTAAAATAGCCCTGAATCTAGGAAATCCTCATCACGATACTGACCAGACAAACGTTGATACAGATAGTTTCGTTCTGGAGGTGCCAAACCAATCCGAAAATGCTTGAGCACTTCATCTGTCAAACCACGCTGATAGAGGTAGTTTCTGGCCTCTTCCCCCATGGTCGTTGTCATGAGAATAGCATGATAAAATTTGGCAGCATCTTCGTGCATATCATAAAGAGCTTGGTGGGGTGAAGATGGCTTCTGTTCACTATAAAGCGGTTTTTCCACCTCTATCCCGACACGCTGACCTAAGATTTGGACAGCCTCCATAAAGGGAACCCCTTGGTACTCCTCGATGAACTTAAAGACATCACCTGAGCGACCACAACCAAAACAGTGGTAAAACTGCTTGTCCTCTACAACGTTGAAAGAAGGTGTTTTTTCACCATGAAAAGGACAGAGCCCTAGATAGTTCCGTCCTGCCTTTTGTAAAGAAATCACATCTCCTATGACTTCCACAATGTTGGCATTGTTTTTGATTTCTTCAATGACTTGTTTGTCAACCATACACAATACCTCCATGTTATCATAGTTTACTTTATATAGTATACTTTATTTCAGAAAAAAAGTAAACCATTTCACTCATTTTCCCTACTTTATTCAAAGAGCTGATAATAATCAGAGATTTTCATTTTTGCTTTTTCTTCTTGCTTCAAATCTTGGATAATTCGTCCTTCTTTCATGACAATTAAGCGATTGCCATACTTAAGAGCATCTTCCATATGGTGGGTAATCATAAGCGCTGTCAGCTGATCTTTCTTGACAAATTCATCTGTCAATTCCATCAAAGCAACACTAGTCTTTGGATCAAGGGCCGCAGTATGCTCGTCCAACAAGAGTAATTCAGGACGCTTCAAGGTTGCCATCAAGAGACTCAGGGCCTGTCTTTGTCCACCAGATAAGAACTCAATCGGTGTATTCAAATGTTTCTCAAGACCATTTCCCACTTTTTCAATGGTTGTCTGAAATTCATCCTTGTAGCTAGCCAGACGTCTTGGAAAGAGTCCACGCTTTTCACCACGAAATTTGGCAATCAAGAGATTCTCTGCCACTGTCATACGAGGAGCTGTCCCCATCTTGGGATCTTGGAAGACTCGAGACAGATACTTAGCCCGCTTCTCGGGTGAAAACTTGGTAACATCTTCACCTAAAATACGGATGGTTCCACTGGTTAAGGGCAAGGTTCCTGCAATGGTGTTAAAGAGAGTTGATTTACCAGCACCATTTCCACCCAAAATCGTGATAAAATCCTGTTCAAAAATTTCTAAGGAAACATCATTTAAAATAATCTTTTCTTCATCAAAGCCATTTTTAACGACTTTGGTTGCATTTTTTAATTCTACAATTGCTGTCATTTACTTAACTTGGCTCCTTTCAAGATGGTTTGCTTAAACGTAGGAATCATGAGGCAGACTGCTAAAATCACTGCACTGTATAGACGAAGGTAACTTGTATTAAAGCCAAGCGCAATAACTGCCCACACTAAGAATTGATAAGCGATAGAACCTACAACGATGGTAACCAGACGTTCTGCCAAGCTCAAACTCTTGAAGATAACTTCTCCAATAATCAAACTTGCAAGCCCCACAACGATAACCCCGATTCCTCGAGATACATCGGCATAACCTTCTTGCTGGGCAATGAGAGCTCCTGCAAGGGCAATCACACCATTTGATAAGACCAATCCCATGAGCTCCATGCGTCCAGTATGAATCCCGAAACTTCTAGCCATATCAGGATTGTCACCTGTAGCAATATAAGCTTGTCCGAGTTTGGTATCCAAGAAAAAGAGCATGAGAGCAATAACAATACTCACAAAGATGAGACCTGTCAAGAGTTGGTTCAAATCTGAATCAAAAGGCAAGACATCCTGAATTTGCTTAGTTCCAAGTAAGCCTAAATTGGCGCGTCCCATAATCAAGAGCATGATAGAGTGACAAGAAGTCATCACCAAAATCCCTGAGAGCAAGGTTGGGATCTTCCCTTTTGTATAAAGAAGTCCTGCTGCCATTCCAGCCAAACAACCTGCTCCTACAGCAAGCAGTGTTGCTAAAAAAGGGTTCACGCCTTTGGTTATCAAAGTGACAGCAACAGCTCCCCCAAGAGGGAAGGAACCTTCTGTCGTCATATCTGGAAAGTTTAAAATCCTAAATGTCATAAAGATCCCCAGACCTAAAATAGCCCAGACAAATCCTTGAGAAATAATAGATAGTATCATCTGTTTCTTAACCTTTTCTATACGATTTCTATTGTAAAAAATTGGAGGAGATGTCCCCAACTCCTCCATTGTAGATTATTCAATCACTTGTCCTGCTTCTTTTAGAACAGATTCAGGAATCGTAATACCTAGCTCTTGTGCCAATTTTTTGTTGATTACTGACTTACCAGTTGAAAAGACATTGACTGGAGTATCAGCTGGTTTTGCACCTTTCAAGACTTGCGCAATCATTTTACCAGTTGCCACACCAAGGTCGTGTTGGTCAACTACAACTGATGCCAAACCACCAGCTTCTACCATTGCAGTTGCACTTGGGTAGATTGGTTTTTTAGCTGATTGGTTGCTTGATACAACTGTTGAAAATGCAGATGCGATTGTGTTATCGATTGGAACCCAGATAGCATCAACCTTGCTAGTCATAACGTTAACTGTTGAAGCAATTTCATTTGTTGAAGGAACTGCAAATGTTTCCACTGTCAAACCTGCTTTTTCAGCATAAGCCTTAAATTCTTCAACCTGTGTTTTTGAATTGTCTTCGCTACTTGAGTAAAGGGCTCCGATTGTTTTTACATTTGGTGTAAGAGCCTTAATGAGTTCAACTTGTTGTTGAGCTGGATTGTGGTCAGATACCCCTGTAATGTTGCCACCTGGTTTTTTCAAATCTTTGACCAAGTTCGCACCGATTGGGTCTGTAATAGCGGCCATGATAACCGGTAGGTCTTTTGTGGCACTAGCCAAACCTTGAGCAGCTGGTGTTGCGATACCAACTACAAGGTCATTCCCATTTGCAACCAATTGTTTACTCATTGTCGCAACCTTACTTTGGTCACCTTCTGAGTTCATAAAATCGATTTTAACTTGATCATCTTTATATCCTTCTTCTGCAAGTCCATCTTGAATCCCTTTATAAATCAAGTCAAGAGATGGATGGCTCACAAACTGAAGAACACCAACTTTGGCAACTTTCTTTTCATTTTTAGCTTCTGGTTTATTCATTGAAGAGTAAATCAAGCTTCCTGCTACTAAGACTGCTAACGCAGCGATAATTCCAATTAAACGTTTATTTTTCATTCTATTTCTCCTTTTTATTCCTTTAAAATACTTCACTTATCTAATACTCTTCGAAAATCAAATTAAACCACGTCAGCGTCGCCTTACCGTAGCTTGGTTACTGACTTCGTCAGTTCTATCCACAACCTCAAAGCAGTGCTTTGAGCAACCTGCGGCTAGCTTCCTAGTTTGCTTTTTGATTTTCATTGTGTATAAACAAGCGACGCCATCGTTTTCTTTCCATACTAACCTCCATCAAAAAAGTCCTCACACAAAAAACTTGTGTGAGGACGTCGATGCGCGGTACCACCTCAATTATAGGGAATTTCCCTATCGCTCTGTCTCGCAATAACGAGATGCACTGTAAGGTGTGCTCACCGAATTTTTATGATTTCAAATTCTAAATAACATTCAGCCCAATTTTCATCATCATCACTTATCTGTTTTCAGCTACCACAGACTCTCTAAAAAGTTTGTATGATTACTTTTCTGAATGGTTAAATTATATCATTTTTCAACTACTTGTCAAGACTCTTTTAGCATTTTTTTGAACTATTCAAAAACTGCTAACTTCTCAAAGTAACTTCCATCTCTCTCCCAAAACTGGAAGTTACTCTCAGACGACGAATTATGCTAGAATTAAGCCTGAGACTTTTCGTGAGGAGGCACCTCATGACGAAAAAACAAAAACATCTCACTCTAGAAGACCGTATTGACATCCAAACCGGAATCAGCCAATAAGAGACTTTCCGTTCCATCGCTGAGAAGATGGGAAAAGACCCATCAACGATTTCAAAGGAAATCAAGCGCAATCGCATCATTCATCCAACATCCGTCAAATCTGATTGCACGGATTGCCCTCTTCTCAAAAAAGCTCCTTATGTCTGTAACAACTGTCCAAAAAAGAGGAAGGATTGTGGGTTTAACCGCTATCTTTACTATGCGAAAAAGGCACAGGAACAGTACGAGACTATGTTGAGGGAGTCCAGAGAGGGCATTCCCCTAAACAAGGAAAGTTTTTATCAGATGGACAAGGTCTTAACCCAAGGCATCCAGAAGAAACAAAGCATCTACCATATCATTCAGACACATAACCTACCTGTGTCGAAAGCTACGGTGTATCGGCATGCCAAGCTGGGATATCTGACAGCCAAGCCCATTGATTTTCCTCGGATGGTCAAGTTCAAGGAACGCAGAAAATCCAGAAAAGTAGCTATTCCCAAAGAGCTAAAAATTGGGCGAACCTACCAAGATTTCCAAGAGTTACGAGAAACAGATGATTTCTTCAAATGGTTGGAAATGGACACGGTCATCGGCATACCGGGTGGAAAGCTACTGCTCACCTTCAACGTTTCCTTCTGCAACTTCCTCTTCGCCTTGCTTTTGGACAACAAGACCGCTCTGGAGGTCACCACTAAATTCGCAGCTTTGAAAGAAAGAGTCATGGACGGAGGGGTTGCGTTCCATCAGCTGTTCCCTGTCATTCTCACGGACAACGGATCTGAGTTCTCCTATGTGGAGGAGCTTGAGCGAGACATTGATGGTAAGTCTCACCTCTACTTCTGCGACCCTAGCCGTCCTGACCAGAAGGGGCGAATTGAGAAGAACCATACAGTTTTGCGAGCCATTCTTCCCAAGAGCACTTCCTTTGACCAGCTGACTCAGAAAGACGTCAATCTAGTCATTTCCCATGTCAATTCCTTGAAACGAGAAGAGTTTCAAGGAAAATCTGCTTACGACGTCTGCACCTTCACCTTTGGCGAGGACATCGCCGCTCTTCTGGGTTGCCAATTTGTCAAACCAGAAGACACACACTTATCACCTGATTTATTGAAATAAAGGGAATTTTCCCCTCTAACTACACATCTTATCACCATCGAAAAGTCTCAAACTAAACGCTAGCAACTGGAAGTTACTCTAAGACGACTCTGTTTTAGGGCTATTTGTCGTGCACTTTTTTCTGTGTCTTTTCGCTTTTGAACCCTTATATATCAAGAAAAAGAAAACCAGCGGAAGTTAGTCTAAAACGGATTTCCACTGATTTCACGCGTTTTTCTCATACTAAAAGCTAGGTTGGGGGAAACTGGAAGTTAGTTTTAGAAGTTACCCTATTCAAAAACTTCCCCTATAGAAAAGAGGAAGTTTGATAGGTATCAGCCTGAATTACGCAATCCTGTCGCAATTCCGTTGATGGTTGTATGGATTAATTTTTCTTGATCGCTTGATAATTCTCCTCGGCGTTGACGTTTAATCAACTCCAACTGGATATAGTTAAGGATATTAAAGTAAGGCATACGATAATCCAAACTTGCTTTTAGATATGGATTTTCAGCCAAGAGTTCATCATATCCTTCGATAGCCAAGATGACTTCCTTGGTAACTTGCCATTCATTTAGAATAGTCTCATAAATTGCTTTTACTTGATCATCTTCACAAAGTTTGGCATATTCAAAAGCAATATTCATATTTGATTTTGACAAGACCATGTCTACATTTGAAAGAAGTGACTGGAAGAAAGGCCAATTTTGGTACATATCTCGTAGGATAGCGATATTTTCTGGATTTTTATCAATAAATTCTTTGAAACTTGATCCGACACCATACCAGCCAGGGAACATGACACGGCTTTGTGACCATGAGAATACCCAAGGAATAGCTCGCAAACCACCGATTTCAGTAATGGTCTTACGAGCGGCTGGACGAGAACCAATATTAAAGCTTGAAATAGCCTTGATTGGACTTGACTCGAAGAAATAATCATAGAAATGGTCATTACCAAAGACCAAATCACGGTAGATATCGTAACTACGGTCCACCACTTGGTCCATAATTGCTTCATAACGATTTGAGGTATTGGTATCACTCTTCTTCTGAGTAATCATACGGTTAATGGCTGCAGATACTAGCATTTCAAGGTTATAGTAGGCTGCGTCTTTGTTACCGTATTTATTCCCAATTACTTCCCCCTGCTCCGTCAAGCGGATACGATCCTTAATGGATTTGAGCGGTTGAGATGTGATGGCTTCATAGGTTGGTCCACCACCACGACCGACAGTCCCACCACGGCCATGGAAGAAGGTAACCTTAACACCAAATTCATCTCCGATAGCAGTCAATTGTTGTTGAGCCTTGTAGAGGGTCCAACATGATGATAGGTAGCCACCATCTTTATTACTATCAGAGTAACCAAGCATGATTTCTTGGTAGTTATTACGTGAAGCAATCCATTTCTTAGCAAGAGGAAGAGAAAGGTATTCTCTCATAGTTTCTTCTGAGTGGTCCAAGTCCTCAATTGTTTCAAAGAGAGGAACGATTTGGACACGGGCTCTTTCTTTATCAACTAACCCTACTTCTTTTAGCAAGATAGCCAATTCCAGCATGTCTGATACGCTGGTTGCATGTGAAATGATAGTCTGACGAATAACATCATCTCCCAACTTATCTTTCAACTTACGAGCAGCCTTAAAGATTGCTAATTCTTTTTCAAGTAACTCTGATTTTTCAACATGAGTGGCAGAAAGAATACGTGGATCTTCTTCTAATTCTTTCAAAAGAAGTTGGCATTTTTCTTCTTCACTGAGTTCGCTATAATGAGAATGAATTCCTGCTGATTTCAAGAGTTCAGCTACACAGGCTTCGTGAACACTAGAATCTTGACGCATGTCAATAGATGCCAAATAGAAACCAAAAATTTCAACTGCCTGAATTAACTCAACAAAATCACCAGAAATCAGTGCTTCACCCTTATTTTCCATGAGGGAATCACGAATGGTAATTAAATCCTTATAAAAATCATTGGCCGTTTCATAGCGAGCCCCAACTTCCTTATCCTCAATCAGATAGGTTTTTGTTGCTTGGATTTTTGATTGAATATCAAACAAGGCACGACGATACAGCTCTTTTTCACGATAAATAGAGTTATCCTTGGATTGACGAGCCATTTCTCTGACTTGCTTGCTTACATTGACAATACTGGTTGAGAGAGAGAATTCACGATAAAGTTGGTAAATCTTTTCATCATAGTAGTTCATGATGACTTCACACTGAGTCATAGCAGATTGTTTCAAGGTATCTGCTGTAACAAAAGGATTACCATCACGGTCTCCACCAATCCACATTCCCATGGTAATCGGTTTAGGATGTTTTAACTCCAAGCCATGTTTTTTAGCCAGACGCTTGTACTCAGCAGTCAAATGAGGAACTGCCTTCAGGAATGAACTATTGTAGTATTCCATAACATTCGTAATTTCATTGGTTACTTTCAATTTCTTTTCACGAATCATATCTGTCTGCATGATAATCTCAATGTAACGACGGAGATCATTATGCCATTTTTCCTTATTAATCAAGCCTAATTTCACATCACGATACTTACGCAAGAGGGTGTGGATATGGTTAGTCAAATCCAACATACTCTTACGTTGCACTTGCGTTGGATGGGCTGTCAAAACAGGGACAACATTCAAGTGTTCTAGAATTTCAACCGCATTTTCTTTTTCAGCAACCATTTTGATTGTTGCTGACAACTTACCAAGATAATCTTGATCGATATTATTTTGGTGGTTGATTTCATAAGCCAAATCCACGTCTTCTGAAATATTAATCAAGAGGGGCAAGATAGAGAAATAGCGTGAAATATAAGCCATTTCATCATTTGACAGACTAGTAACCAATTGGTTCAAGCCTTGATAATCTTCTTGAGTTGACAATTCTTTCAACTGCATAATTTTTTCAAAAGTCTCTGGGGCAAGCATATTTTTAGTGATATCTTCTAACAATTCTGTTAAAATCAATACTTCTTCTTGCACGACAGCTTTATTACTATAGTTTTCTAATTTTTGAAGAGACATAGGTAATCCTTTCCACTATCAGCTCTACATATAGTTTGAGGAGTGAGCTTCTAACTCCTCATACAATTGAGCACGCTTTTCACTTGCATCAATATTTAAGACAAAGGCGATGGCTACAGACAAGACCAGAAGACTGTTTCCTCCTTGCGATAAGAAAGGGAAAGTTACTCCTGTCGAAGGAATAATACCAGAAATTCCACCGATATTGACAAAGACCTGTACCAACATCATCCCCCCAACCCCAATCGCCATCATGGAATTAAAGGGATTCTTAGCACGAATTCCTACTAGAATAATTCTCAAAATAAGGAAAAAGACAAGTGCTAAAATCAATCCAGCTCCCACAAATCCAAACTCTTCAATGACAATTGAAAATACAAAATCTGTATGGGCCTCTGGTAAATAACCTCGTTTTTCGATTGAATTTCCTAAGCCTAGACCAAACCACCCACCATTCACCATGGCAAAGTAGGAATTGGCGAGTTGGTGACCTGCTCCTGCCAAATCAGCAAAGGGGTTAAAATAAGCACTGAAACGCTTGGCCACATATCCAAATACTGGAATTTTTGAAAATTTATCAACCCCTATAAAAGAAATCAGTGATAAGGATAGGGCAGAAACTCCCACCAAAATTCCCAAAAAAGCAATAAACCATCTATAAGCGATACCACTAATCGTATACATAATCAAGGCAACCAAAGCTAAAATAGAAGCATTCCCCAAATCTGGGAAAATAGCAAGGCTCCCAATCAGTACAAAGAGGACAAAGCGCCAATCATTAAAAGCACGAGGAATCCATTGATTTTGAGTTAAAACTTGGAAATCATAAACAGCAATTTCATCCTGTTGTTTTGAAAAGCGTTGGGCCAGGTACCAGACGATAATAATCTTCAAATATTCAGCTGGCTGAATGGTCAAAGGTCCTACCGATATCCAACCATAGGCTCCATTAACTGGCGTACCAATTATACGAGCCAGAGCTAAGAGAATTAGCTCAATAAACATAACAATAAATAAAAGTCGTTCTTTTCTTAAAAAATTCAGTTTCAGCTTATATATCAAGGCAATCAATATTAAACTAAATCCCCAAAACATTCCCTGACTTCGAACTAATTGCAGGGCACTTTTACCTTCTTCGATTAGAATGGCACTGGTTGTAGAATAGACTACAATCAAGCCCAAAATAGATAAAAGTAAGTAAGGAACTAGGATAGAATAGTTTAATAGGTGCCTCTTACTAATCTTCATAGTATCACCAATCTAATGAGAACAAAAGAAATTATTCCCAAATTCCGTTTATTTTCTAGTTTTGATTGCTATTATACCATTTTTTCCGAAAGAAAAAAACTCTTATCCTTAAGATAAAAGATTTTCTCATAAGAAAAAGAGCACTTGGCTCTTTTCTGTTTTATTCTTTTGATGAACTGCTTGAGCTTGAATCTCCACCACCGATATATTGAGTGAAGATATTTTGGAAGGCTTGATCTTTAACCTTGATATTGGCTGCTTGCAATTCTTTTCCGATAATGCTTTGAACAAATGTCGCATCGTTTTGTTTTTGGGTTAAGATAACAGTTTTTAATTTTTCTTTGTAGTCATCAATATTAGATGATTTTTCTGTTTTCTTAGTGAGTTTAACAATGTAATATTGGCTGCTGTAGGCTTGTGTACCAGCGGCTGTAATCACATCAGAAACCCCATTTACATCTAGAGCAAAAGCTGCTTTCTTAACTTGTTCTGGTACTTCTGTTGAAGCAGAATCAAAGGTGATTTCTCCACCGTTCGCTTTGGTTTTCTCATCAGTTGAGTTATCTTTGGCTAATTGAGCGAAATCTGCACCACTTGCCTTAGCTTTTTCGAGGACTTCTTTCGCTTTATCCTCATTATCAAGACGAATGATTTGAGCCGTTACATCTGGAGTATATTCATCAAAGGCCTTCTTATAAGCATCATCTGTCAATTCAGCTTCTGCTGCCTTCTTAACTGCCAACTCAACCAATTTACTTGTACGAATTTGAGCTTTACGTGTTTCAAGAGTCATGCCTGCTTGTGACAAGACACGTTGGTAGTTCTCACCATATTGTTTTTCTTCTTCGGCAATAGTGTCGTTGACTTCTTTATCATCTACTTCTGAACCGTATTGTTTCTCAAACACTTTTTGGATGGTCAAGTTCAACAACACTTGTTGAGCTGAAGGATTGCTTTTCACTTGCTCATAAAATTGATGTTCTGTGATAACATCTCCTTTCATGCTGATAAGGTCTGCCCCTTCTGAACCTTTCGAACAAGCTGCTAAAGTTGCTACTGATAATAGTGTAATGGCTCCTGCCAATAATTTTTTCTTCATGTCTACTCCTTTGAGATAAGTGTTACCCTATCTATTTTACTATATTTTCTTAAATTTTTCTGAAAATCATTCGCTGTCAGGCAATTGAACATCTGCTACATTTTTACGAAGCATGAGAATGCCATCTCCCAGAGGTACTAATGTTGCGGTGAGTCCTGGATTGTCTAAGGTTGCATCAAATAGTCTTTGAAGTCCTCTGTAAATAGTTCGCTGGCCACGACGGACTTCCATAATGTCCTTGGCAACATCACCACCTTGGAAAATATCATCCAAGACAACCACACCTCCAACGTCCAAATGTTTGAGGATTTCTGGCAGAAAGACGATGTATTTAGACTTGGCTGAATCCATAAAGACAAAATCATAGGACTCTGTCAAGGTAGATAAGACATCTACCGCATCTCCCTCTAGGAGCGTAATTTGCTTGCGACTGTCAAACTGGGCGAAATTATCCTTGGCAAAACCAATCATTTCTGGATTGCGGTCAATGGTTGTAATCTTGGCCTTTGGCGCATGTTCCGCCATCAAGAGTGCTGAAAACCCGATGGCTGTCCCAATTTCCAGTATGTTTTTAGGTTGCATGGTTTCCATGAGAAAACGGAAATAAGCAACCGTTTCATGGGGGATGATGGGAATATTTTCCTTGTGAGCAAAGTCTTCCAATTCTTTCAGGGAACCTGTGACTTGCTTTTGACGCTGACGCATCAAGTCAACAATTTCTTCCTTGACGACAGGGCGACGCATGTTATGGTTGGCATTCTTACTATACGATTCAACCATCTTATGCCAATCCCAATTTTTCAACAAGGGCTTCAAACTCATTCAAACGACGTTCAAAGACTGCAAAGGCATCGTTGAGATAGTCTTCCTTCTCCATATCAACACCAGCTTTTCTCATGACATTAAGTGGATAGTCAGATTTACCTGCCTTGAGGTAGTCGATATAGCGCTCACGGTCTTCTTGACTACCATGGACAATTTTTTCAGCCAGGGCTGAAGCTGCTGCAAAGCCTGTTGAATATTGATATACATAATAGTTATAGTAGAAGTGTGGGATGCGGGCCCACTCGTATTGGATTTCAGGATTGTCTTCCTTACTCAAACCATAATACTCTTGGTTCAAGTTTGCGTAGAGTTTATTTAGGAAATCGCTTGTCAAGACTTCCCCATTTTGATCCGCTTGGTGAATAACGTGTTCAAACTCGGCAAATTGAGTTTGGCGGAAAACTGTTCCACGGAAACCATCTAGGAAGTTATTGAGAATAGCAAAGCGCGTTGCGTCGTCTTCCACTTCTTCCAATAATTTCTCCGTCAAGATATTTTCATTGGTAGTTGATGCAATCTCAGCCAAGAAGATAGAGTAATCTCCGTAAACATAAGGCTGAGTCTCACGAGTATAGCTGGAATGCATGCTGTGACCTGTTTCATGAACAAGGGTGAAGAGATTGTCCAGATTGTCCTGCCAGTTAAGGAGCATAAAGGCATTGGTATCGTAAGAACCACCAGAGTAGGCCCCTGAACGCTTGCCTTGATTTTCGTAAACATCAATCCAACGCTCACTGAAAGCACGTTTAACACGGCTCAAGTAATCCTCACCCAAGACTGCCAAGGCATCTTCTGCCTTTTTCAAGGCTTCTTGGTAGGTAAAACTGTATTCAACAGATGAAAGCGGTGTGTAGACATCGTACATCTTGAGGTCTGAAATCTCCAAAATCTTTGAACGAAGCTCAAGGTAACGATGCAAGAGGGGTAAATGCTTGCGAACTGCTGCTACCAAATTGTCATAAACACTCTCTGGAACAAAATTCGCCGCTAGGGCTGCATGACGAGCACTCTTGTAGTTACGAACTTTGGCACGGTAGTTTTGCACCTTAACATTGGTTTGCAAGGTTTTGGCATAGGTATGTTGGAATTGTTCATAAGTCGCATACAGAGCTTGATAGGCCCCACGGCGAACCTCACGATTTTTAGACTCCATCAAACGCATATAAACGCCATGTGATAATTGTACCTCGTTACCATCTTCATCTTTAACAAATGGAAAGACGATATCTGCATTATCTAAAATAGCGAAGGTTTCACTTGCCGAACCAAAGATTTCACCAGCTCCAGCCAATAATTCTTCTTCGCGTTGTGAAAGAACGTGATCCTTGCCTTGCAAAAGCTTGTCAAAATAGTGTTGATAAACCTGCAATTTTGGCTGAACTTCTAAAAAGTCAGCATACTGCTCTTCACTAATTTCCATAAATTCAGGTTCATAGAATGAAAAGGCTTGGTCTAGCTGGCTGTAGAGTGTCATGGCCTTAGCATAGTACTCTTGGTACTTAGCTTCACGTGTATCCTGGTCATTCTTCATATGAGCATAAACGTAAAGCTTCTCCATTTGGCGTTCCATTTCAAGAGAAAATTCAGTAATTTCGAGTAGGCTATCCGCACTATCCAAGAGATGGCCTTCATACTGGGCTACTGTCTCCAATTTTTCTGTTAAATCTTTTAAGGCTTCTTCCCAAGCCTGGTCAGTTGGGTAGATCGTTGATAGATCCCATGTATCTTTTTCATTTATTTCATTTCTTTGTAATACCATTAGATTCCTCCATCCTTTCTATTCTACCATATTTTTCAAGAAATATTGCTGATAAAAGGCTGGTGGATAAAGCTTTTGCCAATCATTTTGAGGATTTTCTTGGTAATAGGTGTAAAAGTGCTGATAATAGCTATTCAAGTCTTGTTCAATCTGGAAAAATTTGCCCACTAGTGGTCTAATTTGGGGATACCATGCTTTTAGCTCATAAGTCAGGATATTCTCTCCCTTTTGATAGGCTTCTGCTTGTTCTTTCATCCAAAAAGGATTTTGATAATACAATTGTTGCCGGATATAGCGACAAATGTCCTTATCTTGAAAAACTGTAAAATGAGATATTTTTTGTTTCTTATAGGGAAGACGTAATATCTCCAGTAGACTATCTTGATCATAGGGAAATTCCTTAATCTGATAATGGAGTTTACCTCGGAGATCATGGTGGATGAGATATTTCAGCCTTAAAACCTGTTTTTTCTTGTCTACTTCCCAAACATAAAAGCCCATATTTTGACTGAAATAAAGAAAACCTTGTTGCAGACGAGTCAAACGATCCTTGAGCCAAAGTTTTTCCCCCAGCAACCACAGTACTTGGTAACCCTGACTACGATAGCCCTCACTACGCTCTTTAAGAACTTTTTGAGGCAAGGGACTACATTGAACCTCTAAAGCTAGATTACCATTTACAAATACATCCGCAATCTGTTTAAGCTCTGGAAGCGGGTATTCTAATTGCACCTCTGCCTCTTTTTTCAACCAGTGATAAAGGGATTCTTTATTTGCCAGGTGTTCTGTGCTTTCATTTTCAGAGGAAAAATCACAGTCTTTTAAGGTTTTATGGGCAAAATGGGTCCGTACACTTGCTCCTTGTCGCAAACGGAGTTGACCTCCACAAGCTGGGCAAGTGTAGGCTTGCTTCTCAAGCTTATCCTCTAACACATTTACCAATTCTCCTCTAGCATCTCTTGCAACAAACATGATTTCCCTCCTTTTCTATATTATTCGAAAAAAAGAAAAAAGATCAGGAAATTCCCAATCTTCATCACTCTATAATTTTAGAGTTGCAA
This sequence comes from Streptococcus mitis, assembly GCF_047462815.1. GTDB lineage: Bacteria > Bacillota > Bacilli > Lactobacillales > Streptococcaceae > Streptococcus > Streptococcus mitis_DO. The sequence goes on along the minus strand of NZ_JASHFB010000001.1, from coordinate 99,273 downwards.
GCGACTTTCAAGAGCTTGTGTCAACACTTCAGAATAGTTCACTTTCTCACGATCTGCAAGTCTGACTAGCCACTCTGGAACCGTAACATTTTTTCGAATCGCTTTATTATTCTTTACAAAAGGCAAGGGATTGACCTGAATCAAAGTCACAAATCCATCGGGAGCCTTCAACTCAGCAATATCACTAGGAGTAGGCAAAGCCAGTCCTTCATCAATATAAGAAGCTAAAACACTCTCAAGCATTTCCCGAGCATTTTTCATTGCAAGTTCAATCGTTGCTCCCTCTGTCCCACCTCCAAATTCAGGAAATTCAACCCAGTATCCAGTGCCTTCTCTATGAAAAATAGCAGGATAAGATTTTAGCATAATACACCTCCACAATTTCCAAATCAACTATAATCCCAAATCTTTTAATATTTTTCTCTCTAGACCTTTTCCTAAATCCTCATTACCGTGAACTGGAATAGTGACAAGATAGGAGACCCCTTCTTTCTTAAAATGATGATGACTTCCTCTCTTACGAACTTCAATCCATCCATTTGCAAGAGCTAATTTTACCATTTCCTTACCTGTTATTGGCATTTATGGTCACCTTTCTAGCTAAAATTATACTTATAATGCGTATTTTTGTCAATCCTTCTATCTTATCTATTCGTAAAAAAAGAAAAAAGATCAGGAAATTCCCCAACCTTCATTCATGTTTATTTGATTTTCTTAGCTAGCATGGTCGCAAAGCGTAGTTGAATACGATTGCCATTCTCATCACGACGGTGCAAATGACCTGGATTTTCATTGTACTTGACCAACTCCCAATCCTTGTAGTAGTCTGCCAATTCTCCCTCTTTAAATGTGAATGGGAAGTTAACCGAGCAAGGATAATCCTCCGTGTCCATGGCACAAACGATAAGATTATAACCACCGACCGTGGTATGCTCCTGCATATTTTTGATAATTGCAGGAATGCGATCCGCTTGTAGAAACATGAGAACAACAGTTGATACGATAAAATCATAGTCTTGCCCGATGCTAGCTGAATTGATATCGTAAAGACCAACAGGCATGTCCAAATCTTCCTGCTCCACAATGCTTTGCAAGATTTCAAGAGCCAGTTCATTTTGATCTACAGCCGTCACATCAAAACCTTGCTGGACTAAAAATAGGGAATTACGCCCCTGACCACAGCCTAAATCCAAGGCTTTACCCGGTTTCACTGTTTGCATAGCTTCCAGAACTTCTGAATGAACAGGATTGGTATTGTATTTCTTAGGGAAATAGTCCTCAGGTTTACAATAAAATTCCAAGTACCATTCTACATCATCTGTGGCAGCCTCCACTCGGTGCCAGGCTTGCGGTTGCGCCATTGGATTGTCTGCTCCTGCTTCAAAGAGATGTTCAGCTAGAACTTCTCCTTCTTCGGTCAATTCAATAAACTTGAGAGCTCCTTTTACAACTGTGATCTTACCCCAAGTTCCGACCTTGGTATTGTGCTTTTGCTGAACCGCCTCTGGCATAGTCTCTTTAGTCCACAGTGGCATGCGTTTGTAGGTAACTAGTTTTTCCATTTTCATTCCTCTTTTTATCGCTGGTTGACAGCTTTCATAACACGCGCGATGTCGCGATTTTGCTCCCGTCGCTTGATAGACTCCCGTTTGTCATAGTCATGCTTCCCTTTAGCTAGGCCTAAAAGGAGCTTGGCATAACCATCTTTAATATAGACCTTAAGGGGAACCAGCGTCATTCCTGTCCCTTTGGTCTCTTGTTCCAATTTTTGGATTTGCTTCTTATGGAGCAGGAGTTTGCGGCGACGTTCTGGTTCTTGGTTCCAAATATTGCCCTCCTCGTAAGGTGCGATATGAACATTGCTCAGCCAAACTTCCCCATTTTTTACTTGGGCAAAGCCGTCCTTGAGATTGATTCGAGCAGCTCGCACACTCTTGATTTCAGTTCCAGTCAGGACCATTCCTGCCTCTAGCGTATCTACGATTGTATAGTCGTGGCGCGCCTTTTTATTTTGTGCGACGACCTTTCCCTCGCCCTTTGCCATGCTTGGCTCCTTTCTTAGCTACTTCCTTGTAAAAAGGTTTCTTTCCTTTTTTCTTCTTATCTTTTGACGAATGCTTGCGCTTATCATTTGAGCGACCTGATTTTCTCTTGTCTTCCTTCTTATCTGAACGACGACTTGAACCACGCCCTCTGTCACTGCGATTAGACTGTTTCAAGCCTTTTTCAATCACATCAAATTCACTTGGAATGTAAGAGAAGTCAATTTCGCCCGTCATCTTGTCCGCTCTTTCAACCCGAATGCGAATCTGCTGACCTACACGGAAGGTTGTTCCTGATTTCTCCCCACGAAGGGTCAAATCACGTTCATTAAAATGATAAAATTCCGATAGATTTGTGATGTGAATCAAGCCTTCGACTGTATTTGGCAATTCAACAAAGAGACCGAATTTAACGATACTTGATACAACTGCATCATACTCTTCACCCACGTATTCTTCCATATACTCAGCCTTCTTCATGGCTTCGACTTCACGCTCGGCCTCGATAGCACGACGCTCACGATTGGAAGACTGGGTCGCAATCTCTGGAATCACTTGCTCAAAATGCTCTGCTATTTCCTTAGAACGCCCATAGTCCCGAATCATGCGGTGAACAAGAAGGTCTGGATAACGACGAATCGGACTGGTAAAGTGAGTGTAATAGTCAGCTGCTAATCCATAGTGGCCGTGATTGTGCTCCGAATAGCGGGCCTGTTGCATGGAGCGAAGAAGCATCATAGACAATACATCCGCATAAGGTTCTCCCTCAACAGTACGCATGATGTCTTGGAGAGCCTCCTGGCTAATCTCACTGGCAGTCCCATAAATGCGCAAGCCAAAACTCGAAGCATAATCAATAAACTTCTGAACTTTTTCAGCCTTAGGCTCCTCATGGATACGATAAATGAAAGGTAGATCCAGCTTGCTAAAATGCTCGGCAACTGTTTCATTGGCCATCAACATGAAGGACTCAATCATACGCTCGGCAATGCCACGCTGACGAAGAACGATATCAACAGGCTTACCCTGTTTATCCACTAAAATCTTCGCTTCATTGGTATCAAAATTGAGGGCTCCACGTTTCACACGCATGTTTTCTAAAGTTTCATGGAGCTTAGCCATAAGTTCGATACTTGGAACAATTTTCTTATATTCTTGTCTCTTCTCCTCGTCGCCAGCTAGGATATCATTGACATCACTATAGGTCATACGGAAGCTTGTCTTGATAACCGTTTGTGTAATAGTGTAATTAACCACACGACCATGTTTATCAATCTCCATGATGGCTGACTGAGTTAGACGGTCAACTTGAGGATTGAGGGAGCAGATGCCATTTGACAAACGCTCTGGAAGCATTGGCACCACGCGGTCTGTCACGTAAACAGAAGTCGCACGGTTAAGGGCTTCCTTGTCAAGGGCAGAACCCTCGGTCACATAATAGGAAACATCTGCGATGTGAACCCCAAGCTCCAGATTGCCATTTTTCAGAGCCTTGATATGCACTGCATCGTCCAAGTCCTTGGCATCCGCACCGTCAATGGTAAAGGTAATCTCATCTCTCAAGTCCAGACGGCCTTCCATATCCTTTTGAGACAGAGCATCAGGCACACTTTCCGCTTCCTTAAGAACAGCCTCTGGAAACTCGGATACAATGTCCATAGACTCCAAAACCTCAAGGACATCAATCCCAACATCCGTTGAATGCCCCACCACATCGAGGACGCTAGCAACAAAGAAATCATGTTTCTTACTTGGGTATTTATCGATAAATACCTTGAGAACTTCTGTTCCCTCCAGTTTAAGAGCTGGTTTCTTCACATAAATCGGTTGGCTGATTTTCTGATTTTTCGAACGGATGTAGCCAGCATACTTAGGCTTTTCCTGATCTAGAACGATTTGGCCGACAACAGTTGTCAGGCTGTGTTCTAAGATATCAATGATTTTTGCTTCTGCTGCTGTTCCCTTATTGCGGTCAGCGACTTTCTTGATGACGACCTCAACGGTATCACCATCAATAGCATAGTTGACATCGTTTTTCCCTACAAAAAGGTCATCCTCCTCGCCTTCCAGGCTGACAAAGCCAAAGCCATTTTTATGGGCATGAAAAATCCCCTTGAGAGTAATCTCATGTTTTTTCTTGACTTCCAAGGTCAGACTTCCATCTTCTTCAAAGCGAATCTGGTGTTTTCTTTCCATTAGGGACAAGGTTTTTATCAGCTCACGAAAATCCTTGGAACCGTCTTTTCCCAAATCCTGAGCCAAGTCATTGACAGTCACCTTTCCCTTATCTTGCAAATATTCTTTTATTCTATCTTTCATAATTTCTTTCTAGATTTTTTATTTTCTTTTACTGTAAAACCTTCTCAAATATCATTTAAAAATAAAAAGAGGCAAAGACCTAGTCCTGCCCATTATTTTCTTATCTACTTGATAATACCGTCAATGCTAAGGCAATGGCTAGCCAGAAAAAGACTAAAATCCCTGTCAAACGCTGCATTACAGCTTCAAAACCGCGTGCTTTACTGCGTTCAAACAAATCACCTGAGCTGGCATCAAATACATTGCTGGATTGGTTTTTGGTTGGTTGCATGAAAATCGCAATCACAATCACAACAGATAATACTAATAAAATGGTTAATAATAGGTTATACATATCAAACTCCTTAAAATCCCTATTATTTTACCATAAAATCTACTTAGATTCAAGATGTAGGGTTACTTTTCTTTCCTTGGGACAATACTTTAAAACCTCAATCTTGTCTGGATGAGTTTTTGAATTTTTACTGGTTAGGTAATTGATACTGCCACAAGAGGAGCATTTGAGATTAATTTTTACTCGCACTAGATTTCCTTTACTTTTAATAATGTTCGAAATTGAAGCAGATTAAAGAGACAACTAAAGGCAACACAAAGGCTTGTCGCATAGAAGACAGCATGGTAGCCAAATTGACCTGCTACTGCAGAACCTGCCATGGGCCCAACGACACCTCCCAGATAAAAGAATACCTGATTGAAGGCAAAGACCCTTGAAATACCGGCTTTGGGAGTCATCTTGCTGAGAAGGGCATTGACTCCAGGAATCAAGGCACCGGTTCCCAAGCCAAAGAGGAATCGATAGAGTCCTAGTTGAAGCGGGCTAGAGGCATTGGCACAGAGGAGATAGATGATAACTGAATAAAACTGGGCTACAACCAAGAGGCGATGGTTGCCCACCTTGTCACCTAGCTTTCCCATGACTCCTGCACTCATCATACTGGAAAAGCCCATACTGGATACAATCAAACCAGATACAAAAAGAAGATTCTCTGTCTGGCCTAAGTCGCGTACATACAGAGCTAAGATAGGGCCAATCGATTGGGCTGAAAATTGGATGACAAAACTGGTCAGAAAGAGGTTGACCAAGAGATAGGGATATTTAACTGATGTAAATAATTCCTTTGTTGGGATGGCCTTTTCCTTGGCTACTGGTTGAAAATCTTCCTTGATAAAGCAAATAGTCAAAACAGCAGCTAAGAATAGAAAACTACCAACCAGTAAGAAAACAGTACGAATGCCAAATAATTCTGCGATAAATCCCCCGATAAAGGGACCAGTTAGAGTACCTGCAACTACGCCTGTAGACAAAGTACCTAAGGCAGTTCCTGATTTCTCCTTGGGAACCTGACTGGCTATCAGGGCCGTTGCATTGGGAACAAAACCAGCAAATACACCGTTTAGTAAACGAAGAAAGATTAACCAATAGATATTTGGGACAAAGGCCAAGCCTCCCATAGTGATAGTCATGGCCAGGCCAGCCCGAATCATCATGGGTTTTCGACCGTATTTATCAGCAAGGATGCCCCAGATAGGAGAGAAAAGCGCCGCAGAAATAGCAGAGACAGAAATAGCTAAGCCTGCATAAAAAGCAACTTGCTCTCCCCCTACACCCAGACTTTCCACAAAGATGGGCATAAAAGGCACAACCAAAGAAATACTGGCTCCTGTCAGAAAATTACCAAACCAGGCAATGTGCAGATTATCCTTCCAGTTAATCTCTGTCATCTTGCTTACCTCCCTCAAGCAGGGAGAACACCTGAGTAAGAAGCTGGTTCTGATTGCCATTGTTGTCTAGAACATGGCTAGCCAAACCTTTCTTTTTTTCTAAAGACCACTGGGCTGCCAGACGAGACTCAGCTTCATCCTTGGATAGCTGATCCCTTTTCATTAGCCGTTCTACTTGGACATCTCGATTCACATAGACCAACCAAGTCTCATCAAACCAAGCGCTGTAGTCCTGCTCAAAAAGCAGGGGAATATCCATGAAAAAAATCTCTCCTGTCTGAGCCAACTGGTCTCTCAAAGTAGCCAACTCTTCACGAATAATCTCCCCTTGAGTTATCCTAGACCATTCCCGTTCATCAGGATTTGAAAAGATGAGACTAGCTAGGAGAGGGCGATTAAGTGCTCCGTTTTCAAGGATTATTTTTTGACCAAAATGCTGGACTAGAGCCTCAAATAGACGACCACCAGGTTTCTGTAACTGGTGGACAACTGCGTCAGCATCAACCACTTGAAAACCTTGCTTTCTTAGAAAATTTGTCACGGTTGACTTACCAGAGGCAATTCCTCCTGTGATTCCAATGATTTTTCCCATCAGCTCCTCCTTTGGCACTGAGGACAAAAGTGAGTTCCTCGTCCGCCCAGTTGGATTTTCTCAATGATGGTACCACAGCGTACACATTCTTGACCAGCCTTGTCATAGACCTGATGAAAATCCTGCATGGTTCCATCTTCCCCAAAGGCATTGGTATAGGTCCGAATGGTGGAACCACCTTTTTCAACAGCCTGGCCCAAAACAGCAATGGTCTGGTCATGAATGGCTGACGCTTCTTCTGCTGTCAAAGTGTGGGAAGGTCTAGCTGGATGAACCTGAGCTCGCCAGAGGACTTCATCCACATAAATATTGCCAAGGCCAGCAACCAAGGTCTGGTCTAAAAGGTGGGATTTGATAGGCTTTTTGGACTTGGCTAAGGCAGTTTGAAAGACCTGCAAATCAAAATCCTGCTCCCTTGGTTCAGGCCCTAGTTTCTTAGAAATAAAGTAGGGTTCCAAAAGGTCAGGCGCCAAGAGTTCCATAGTACCAAACTTGCGTACATCCTCATAAACAAGAGTTCCACCGTCCTCAAACTGGAAGAAAACATGGGCATGTTTGCGTTCAGGAACCTGGTCCGGATAATAAAAATACTTGCCCTCCATGCGCAAATGGGAAATCAAGACCTTGTCTGTCAAGTAAAAAAGCAAGTATTTTCCACGCCGTCCCATTGACTCAATAATCTGACCAGGCACTTCCTTTTGAAACTCGTCCAAATCCGTCTTAATCATCTTGGGATAACGAATTTCTACACTCGAAATCTTCTTACCCAGAATCAGTTTTTCTAAACCACGACGAACGGTTTCAACCTCAGGTAATTCAGGCATAAGTCCTCCTTCTGTAAAAACAAGAAGCAGGCATGAGCCCACCTCTACTTAGTATTCTTTTTCATTATAGCCAAAGTCAGCCAAATCTAGCTTTTTATCACGCCAGTTTTTCTTGACCTTGACCCAAGTTTCTAGGAAAACCTTGTCTCCTAGCATGAGTTCAATATCACGACGAGCCATGCTACCAATTTTCTTAAGCATAGCGCCACCTTTACCGATGATAATCCCTTTCTGACTATCGCGCTCCACCATGATGGTTGCACGAATGTGAACCTTGTCTGTCTCTTCGTCACGTTTCATAGAGTCAACCACAACGGCAACTGAGTGAGGAATTTCTTCACGAGTTAGGTGCAAGACTTTCTCGCGAACCATTTCTGAAACTAAGAATCGTTCTGGATGGTCTGTGATTTGATCAGACGGGAAATACTGGAAACCTTCGTCCAGATTTTCACTCAAAATATCAACTAAACGTGAGACATTATTTCCCTGAAGGGCTGAGATAGGAACAATTTCTTTGAAGTCCATCTGATTACGGAAATCATCAATCTGAGACAAGAGCTGGTCTGGATGGACCTTATCAATCTTGTTTACCACCAGAATCACAGGAACCTTGGCAGCCTTGAGACGCTCGATAATCATGTCGTCGCCCTTACCACGTGGCTCATCAGCAGGCACCATAAAAAGAACAGTATCCACTTCGCGAAGGGTACTGTAGGCAGACTCAACCATGAAATCTCCAAGGGCCGTTTTAGGCTTGTGAATCCCTGGTGTGTCGATAAAGACGATTTGTTCCTTATCAGTCGTGTAAATTCCCATGATTTTGTTGCGCGTTGTTTGCGCCTTGTCACTCATGATGGCAATCTTTTGCCCCATAACGTGATTTAAAAAAGTTGACTTCCCAACATTGGGACGTCCTAAAATGGCTACAAAGCCTGATTTAAAAGTCATAATTTCCTCTTACTGTTTAAAATATTAAATCCCAGATTCGTGGGAGAAAAATCAATGCGCCTGTTAAGGCTGCGAAAAGAGAGACCACTAATACCGCGCCAGCCGCCATATCCTTGGCATTTTTAGCCAGCATGGAAAAGTGATAGTGACTGGCCAAATCTACCACATTTTCAATAGCAGAGTTGATAATTTCAAAAGCTACTACCAAGAAAATGCTCAATAGGAGAAAGAGCCATTCGATTCGTGACACCTGAAAAACAAAACCTGCAAGAATGACTACAAGAGCCGTCACTGCATGTTTTCGCATATTGCGTTCTTCCTTTATGGCAGTAAAAATTCCTGTGAGAGCAAATTCTAAACTGGATATCAGGTCACGATTTTTCCATTTTCGTTTATTGTCTTGTGAGTCCATAGGCTGTCAAAATTTCTTCTTGTAAACCGAACATCTCCGCTTCTTCTTCCGGAGTGTAGTGATCATATCCATTGATATGTAAAAAGCCGTGTACTGCCAAGAAGCCCATCTCACGCTCAAAGCTGTGGCCATATTCCTCAGCCTGCTCATGAGCCTTATCGATAGAGATGAACAGTTCCCCAATATAGGCATCAAACTCAGACATCATCTCTGCCAATTCTGGATTTTCAAGTAAATCCTCTTCGTCAAAGGCAATTTCCAACTCTGGCTTGTATTCAAGGCTGATGACATCTGTCGGACGGTCTGTGTCACGGTACTCAAGATTGAGTTCATGACTACGTTCATTGGTCACAAAGGTAACTGCAATCTCCTTGTCTTCTTTGCCTAATTTTTGGGCTGCAAATTCCAAAATTTCTTGGGTTTGTTGCAACATTTCTTTTGAAACTTGACCAGTTTCATCTACCATTTCAATATACATGTGCTTCTCGTTTCTCTTTACTTGGCTTTATTATACCACATTTCCATGATTTTATTCTACCTTTTTGATATAATACTATGGAATACAATCACAAGGAGAGAACGATGTCATTTGACGGATTTTTTTTACACCACATGGTTGAGGAATTGCGAAGAGAGTTAGTGAACGGTCGCATCCAGAAAATCAATCAGCCTTTTGAACAAGAGTTGATCTTGCAAATCCGCAGCAATCGCCAAAGTCATCGCCTGCTCCTTTCAGCCCATCCAGTTTTTGGACGCATTCAGCTGACCCAAACGACTTTTGAAAATCCAGCCCAACCTTCTACCTTTATCATGGTTTTGAGAAAGTATTTGCAGGGCGCCCTGATTGAGTCGATTGAGCAAGTGGAAAATGACCGTATTGTGGAAATGACAGTTTCCAATAAAAACGAGATTGGAGACCATATCCAGGCTACCTTGATTATCGAAATTATGGGGAAACACAGTAATATTCTACTGGTTGATAAAAGCAGTCATAAAATCCTCGAAGTTATCAAACATGTTGGCTTTTCACAAAATAGTTACCGCACCTTGCTTCCTGGGTCGACCTACATCGCTCCGCCAAGTACGGAATCTCTCAATCCTTTTACAATCAAGGACGAGAAACTCTTTGAAATCCTGCAAACACAGGAAACGACAGCTAAAAATCTTCAAAGCCTCTTTCAAGGTCTGGGACGTGATACGGCAAATGAATTGGAAAGCATACTGGTTAGTGATAAACTATCTACTTTCCGTAACTTTTTCAATCAAGAAACCAAACCATGCTTGACTGAGACTTCCTTCAGTCCAGTTCCTTTTGCAAATCAGGTGGGAGATCCTTTTGCCAGTCTTTCTGATTTGCTGGACACTTACTATAAGGATAAGGCTGAGCGTGACCGCGTCAAACAGCAAGCCAGTGAACTCATTCGTCGTGTTGAAAATGAACTTCAGAAAAACCGCCACAAACTCAAAAAACAAGAAAGAGAGTTACTGGCGACAGACAATGCTGAAGAATTTCGTCAAAAAGGAGAATTGTTGACAACCTTCCTCCACCAAGTGCCTAACGACCAAGACCAGGTTATCCTAGACAACTACTACACCAACCAACCTATCACGATTGCACTTGATAAGGCTCTGACTCCCAACCAGAATGCCCAACGCTATTTTAAACGGTATCAAAAACTCAAAGAAGCTGTCAAATACTTAACTGATTTGATTGAAGAAACCAAGGCAACCATTCTCTATCTGGAAAGTGTGGAGACCGTCCTCAACCAAGCTGGACTGGAAGAAATCGCTGAAATCCGTGAAGAATTGATTCAAACAGGTTTTATCCGCAGAAGACAACGGGAGAAAATCCAGAAACGCAAAAAACCAGAACAATATCTGGCCAGCGATGGCAAAACCATCATCTATGTCGGCCGAAACAACCTACAAAACGAGGAGCTAACCTTTAAAATGGCCCGCAAGGAGGAACTTTGGTTCCATGCCAAGGACATTCCTGGAAGCCATGTTGTCATCTCAGGAAATCTTGACCCATCTGATGAAGTCAAGACAGACGCAGCAGAGTTAGCTGCCTACTTCTCTCAAGGTCGCCTGTCAAATCTGGTGCAGGTAGATATGATTGAAGTCAAGAAACTCAACAAACCAACTGGCGGAAAACCAGGCTTTGTCACTTACACAGGACAAAAGACCCTCCGTGTCACACCAGACCCAGAAAAAATCGCATCCATGAAAAAATCCTGATTTTACTTAAAATCAGGATTTTTAACTTACTATTCACTCAGATCATATTCATACTCAATGAAAATCAGAGAGCAAACTAGAAAGCTAGCCGCAGGCTGCTCAAAGCACTGCTTTGAGGTTGTAGATAAGACTGACAAAGTCAGCTCAAAACACTGTTTTGAAGTTGCAGATAGAACTGACAAAGTCAGTAACCATATATAATCCAAGTCGACGCTGACGTAGTTTGAAGAGATTTTCGAAGAGTATCAATTATAGGACTAATCTTTGCCCCCTAATTTCTCGTTGATTTTCATCATCACACTAGCAATTTTTTCGCCCCAATAAGGGTCTGAGGCATATTCCACATTCATACCAGACGCCTTGTTTCCAAGGAAAGTTCTGCCCCTATCGATATAATTTTCCTTAATCCACTTGGTTGCACCTAAAATTCCCTTATCCACATCATCAAATGTTTTAGCAGAAAGGTAAGGTGTCGTATCATAGGCTGTAATGCCAAAGAAATTGTTCTTATCTTTGGCAATCTTGCTACGTCCCCAGTCGCTTTCTAAGGCGCTATGAGCAAGGAGGTAAAGTGCATTGATATGGTAATGTTCTTCGGCTTCCTTAAAGGTAGCTCCCTTATTTTCCAAGAGACTGTTATCAATATTTAACAAACTAAATACCTTATCCAAGTCTTCAGCACTGTAGTTTGTAGCTTCTGTCAAGTCTTTGAAAAGGAAGGGATTTTCAAGGTTAAAACCATAAAAATGCAGTCCATCTGCCGAATAATATTTCTTACCTACTTCCATATCAGAAAGATGAGAAGATACTGGAATGCTAGCATTCTGAGCTACATAGTGATAAAAACGGTGTCCATCACTCTCATAATAAGGGATAAAATCCTTGCTAGCATCTAGTGCTTGTAAATCTTCTGTTTTCATATAGCCTGACAAACCAGAAATAGTAATAGCCAAGCGCTTGTCATCACTTTTTCTATCCTTATCTAGCCAAACAACACTACCTTGCGATATATAGGAGAGCTTTTCACCATCTGCATTATAAATATTTGCTGTGACAGGCACTACTTGATAATAAGCAGCATTTTCGTTTGTTGCTTTTTCTACAAGCCACTTTCCATCGCTTCCTAGCTGATGACCATCAATAGTCTCGTTTTTTGCCATGTAACCGCCAGATTTGAAATAATATCAGGCTTGACTTTTAGCATCGTATAACCATTCTTTCTCAGCCATTTTGCCATCAGATTTTAGATAAAACCATGACTCCTTATCCAAAATCCATTCATTGGCTGCCATAGAGCCACCAGATTTTAGATAATAATAGTGAGCATTTTCGAAAATCCATTCTTTATCAGCATGATTTCCATTTTCTTTGATATAAAACCAAGATTGGTATTGTTTGTCATAAAGCCAACCTTGCTGGACTTTTGCCCCACTAGCATTCACATAAGCCTGCTCAATCCACTGACTAGTCAGCAAATAACCACCAGATTTGAAATAATAATCCTTGCCCTTAATTTGGAGCCATTCTTTCTCTGCGTGTTGTCCATCTGCTTTGATATAAAACCAAGCGTCATATTGAGAATCAAATACCCAGTCTTCTATTACTTTGGCACCTGATGAACCGACATAGGAAGTACCTACCCAAGCATTTCTTTTCATCTTTCCATTTTGATCAAGATAATAGAGGGCTCCCTTGTCTTCTACCCATTCTGACTTGGCCATATAGCCACCAGATTTGAGGTAAAAATAGTCGTCACCTTGTTTCAGCCATTCATTTTCAGAATAGTTGGCATCTTCTTTTATATAAAACCAAGATTGATAGTGAGCATCAAAAACCCACTCATTCGCTGCTAGACTGCCATCTGCTTTCAGATATTGTTTTCCTTGCCAAGTACCATCGCTTGCCATTGCACCTTCTGGTCTGGCTAAGAAAAATAACAGGGCTAAAAAAATAAGTCTCAATTTCTTCATAAACTTTTTTCCTCTGTTCTTTCCATTTTATTGTATCAAAATTCTCTATAATCAATATTACAAACTGATGAAAAATCAAGAACAGATTGATTGCAGTTTACTTCAAAGACTCTTTTACTTCCTTGCGGAGATTTTCCAGACTACTAATGCCGTATTTATCCATAACCTTTGGTAAATTTTCAATGATATCATGACAGGCATATGGATTGGTAAAGTTGGCTGTTCCAACTCCGATGGCAGAGGCTCCAGCCAGATACATTTCTAGGGCAGCTTCTGCCGAATCTACTCCCCCCATTCCAATGATGGGCAGATCTGTTGTTTGGGCAACTTGGCGGATGAGTTTGAGGGCTACTGGAAAGACTGCTGGACCAGACATTCCACCTGTTCCATTGGCCAAGATTGGTTTTCTGGTTTTGAGGTCAAAACGCATTCCAACCAGAGTATTAATCATAGTCAAGCCACTTGCTCCTGCATCCTCTGCTGCCTTTGCGACAGTAACGATATCGGTCACACTAGGAGTTAGTTTGACATAAACTGGTACATCAGAGGCTTCCACAGCTGCTTTCACCACATCATAAGCTAGATCTGGATCTTGACCAATCAAGAGTCCATGATTACAGTGATCTACGTTGGGACAAGAAATATTGAGCTCAATAGCCTTTACATTGGCTGCCTTAGAAATACCATGAGAAACAGCTGCATACTCTTGTTTTGAAAAACCAGCCACATTGGCAATAATAGGAAGATTTGGATATTCTCTTTCCAGCCACGGTAGCTTTTCAGCCAAAACAACCTCTAAACCAGGATTTTGCAAGCCGATTGCATTGAGCATGCCAGCAGGTGTCTCAGCAACTCTGGGAGTTGGATTGCCAAAGCGTGGTTCAAGGGTTGTCGCCTTGATCATAATAGAACCTAAAAGGTCTAAATCATAGTACTTGGCATACTCTTGTCCAAAACCAAAACAGCCTGATGCTGGAATAATCGGATTTTTCAAATCCAAGCCTGGTAGAGAAACTTGTAAACGATTTGTAGTCATGATTTTCTCCTTACAATACAACTGTTCCTGTGCGGAAAACAGGGCCATCTTCACAGACGCGTTGACTAACCGTCTCGCTTTCTGGCACTTTTAGGACGCAGGCATAGCAAGCCCCCATACCACAAGCCATACGAGATTCCAAAGATAGATAGGCTCTTGGGTGGTCATAAAAGGTTTGATTGATATACTTCATCATTCCAGGCGCCCCACATGAGTAAACAGCATCAAATTGATTGTCTAAATCCTTAATGACAACGGAAACATTTCCCTTGATACCATAAGAACCATCATCTGTCGTTACAAAGACTTGACCATATTGAGCTAATTCTTTTTCAAGGATAACAGCATCCTTATTAGCAAAACCGAGAACTATCACTACTTTCACACCACGCGCATGCAATTCCTTGGCAACCTCAAGCAAGGGCGGAACACCAATCCCCCCACCAACAAGGAGAACCTGGCTCTGCTCATCTAGGTCAGACAAGTCAAAACCATTCCCCTGAGGACCCATCACATCAAGAATATCTCCCTGACTTAAGGTTGAGAAAATAGCTGTCCCAGCTCCCTCAATCCGATAAATGAGATGACACTGTTTCTTAACCTTATCGATAGACGAAATTGAAATAGGGCGACGCAAGAGATGGGCGTCATCAGGCACACGCAGATGAAGAAATTGGCCTGCTCGCATAGCTTCAACCATTTCCCCTTCTAGAACTAATTCAAAGATTGCTGGCGCGATTTCCTCCTGTGCTACCACCTTCATGGTTTCCAAACGAATGGCACCCAAACGTTTCTTACATGTGGGATTCATGACTTTTCCTCCTTAAATTTTAAGGGGACCAGATAAAGAAAAGACCTTGCGATTGCAAGGCCTCAGTTAAAATCGTACAACAGAAGAGAGCACACTCAAAAAGTCTCCTCTAGAAAATTGCACTATTCTTTTATCTGACACCTTGTGAGTCTCTCTGGACTCCCCTTAAAGGTTAAATTTTTACTAGTATACTCTTTCAGATAAAAAAAGTCAAGTAGAAAACGAACATTCTACTTGACTTCACGAGATTATTTTTCACGAATGACTTCGACCTTGTAGCCATCAGGGTCTTTGACAAAGTAATAGTTTGGTGCAGTTCCTGGTAGACCATTTGGCTCAGTCACTTCATAGCCTTTGGCACTGTGCTCTTGATGAAGAGCTTCAAGATCAGGTGTACTGAGGGCGATATGGGCAAACCCATCTCCAACCACATACGGACCGTGATCGTAGTTATAAGTCAACTCCAACTCATAGTCATCGCCCTCAAGACCTAGATAGACAATCGTGAAGGCATGATCTGGAAAATCTCTGCGACGCAATTCTTTAAATCCAAAAGCATCTTGATAAAATGCAATTGATTTTTCAAGATTTTCTACTCGCAAGCAAGTATGTAGCATTTTTGAAGCCATATTTTTCTCCTTTATTTTTAAAAAGACTGGGACAATCCTGTTCCAGTCTTATCAGTTATTATTTACCAAGTTTTGCTTTAGCTGCATCTGCAAGAGCTGTGAAAGCTACTGCATCGTTAACAGCCAAGTCAGCAAGCATTTTACGGTTCACTTCGATCTCAGCCAATTTCAAACCATGCATCAATTGTGAGTATGAAAGTCCGTTCATACGAGCTGCCGCGTTGATACGAGTGATCCACAATTTGCGGAAGTCACGTTTTTTCTGACGACGGTCACGGTATGCATAGTAGTAAGAGTTCATTACTTGTTCTTTTGCAGTACGGAACAAGATGTGTTTAGCTCCATAGTAACCTTTTGCTAATTTAAGAATACGTTTACGACGTTTGCGTGATACAACGCCACCTTTAACACGTGCCATGTTTTATTTCCTCCAAATATTTCCTAGAATTGTTTACTTACAGTCAAACTATTATTTCAAGCGAGTAAGCATTGCTTTGATACGTTTGTAATCTCCTGAATGCACCATAGATGCTTTACGAAGATGACGACGTTGTTTCTTAGTTTTTCCGTGGAAACGGTGAGAAGTGTAAGCACGGAAACGTTTAAGTCCACCAGAACCTGTACGTTTGAAACGTTTAGCTGATGCGCGGTGTGTTTTTTGTTTTGGCATGATTTTTTCTCCTTTATTTAACTTTCTGACAATTATTTTTTGTCAGTCGCTGGCGCCAATTGCATGAACATTTGACGTCCATCCATTTTAGCACGTTGTTCGATGATGGCAATATCTTGAGTTGCTTCAGCAAACTCGGCTAAAACTTTTGCACCAATCTCTTTATGGGTAATCATACGACCCTTAAAGCGAATAGATACCTTAACTTTATTTCCTTTTTCAAGGAATTTGCGTGCATTGCGAAGTTTTGTATCAAAGTCACCCTTGTCAATAGTTGGACTTAGACGAACTTCTTTCACAGTAACAACACTTTGTTTTTTACGTTGTTCTTTTTGCTTCTTCTGGTACTCAAATTTGAACTTACCGTAGTCCATAATTTTTGCAACAGGCGGTTTGGCTTGGGGTTGAATCAATACTAGGTCAACATTAGCGTTATCAGCCAAAGCTTGCGCTTCACTGAGTGGCTTGATGCCTAGCTGTTCTCCTTCAAGACCAATCAAGCGAACTTCACGTACACGAATCTCATCATTGATGAATAAGTCTTGCTTTGCTATGGTTTTCACCTCTTTTGTTTTATTAGAGAAAAACAATAGCGGACTCGTAAATATACAAGCCCGCACGTTATGATAGCGTTTCTTAGAAACTTTTCATCCGTAGGGCCAGGCAACTTAATGTCACAAGGCGAGAAGCTCTCACTTCTGCTTTTCTCAACTTTTATATGATACCAAGTTTTCTAGCTCTTGTCAAGATAAAAAGTTATTTTTTTGAAAAGTTTCTGTTTGTATTTTGCCTTGATTTCCTAATCAAAAAGAGAGAATCAAGTTGATTCCCTCTCTATGTTAGTTTTTACTTATTTTCCCTATAGGAAAGCTAGGATCTATTAAAAAATTCTTTTTTCTGTGAACTTCCCCATCTTTCAATAAATAGAATCCCCACTAGCAAAAAGATAATCAGGCAAGGAAGTAAGACCATCCCCATGCTCCAATTTAGATTGACATTATCAATCAGCTTAGGTAATCTTCCAGATAAAATCTCCACTGAACGTAAGTAAGTAAAAGGAATCAGATGTGCAATCCTTTGAAGAGGCTGAATTGTTTGGATGCCAAACAATAAGCCAACAATCCCAATGAGTGACAGAAAGAGGACAGGCATTTTTTGCTTGAAAAAGTAAGTAATCAAATACACAACTTCCACAATGACGATAAAGGCTAAGAAAGCTAAGAACAAGCCAGGAAATAACACATCTTGTATCTTTCCAATAGTTACCTCTTGATTCACTAAGCTATAAATAGGGTAGGGATAATCTAACTGTCCAAAACCACTTATCAGACTTCCCACTAGAAAAGAAAATCCGCTGATTCCGATAAACAGCACAGTTACATAGCCCACTCCAACTCCAAGGGAGGACATGGCAAATGCCACTTTTGAAAAAGGATATAACTGAGCTGTGTCCAGATGATTTTGATATCTTTCTGCAAATAGTTGCGTTAGCATAAAAATAATAGCAATCACAAACAAGGTTGGGATGATAGCCTCTAAAATCCAGATAATCTGATCAATCCCGTGGGTCGGAAACTCCAAAGTATGTGCTTTTATGTTCAAGGGATACAGGGCTTGGTAAATCTTTCGTTGGCGGTCAACCGCCATTTTAAAGTCAGAGCTAATAGTCGGGTTATTTGATATCATTTCATAATTCTTCTCTTCATCTTGCCACTGCAAATAGTAGGCTTCTTTCCATCGCCCTTCTTTTAATAAAGTCAGAATTTCTGTCTTTTGAGTCGAAAGATTTTTTTGCCCGTCTAAAGTATTTTTAGCAATCTGGTATTCCTCCGAGCTGGTATCAGATATTTGGGAGAGTTTCTCTTCATATTCATTGATGATTCTCTCATCTTTTACAAGACTGGTTTCCAACTCGCTCTCCAAGCTGTGTGAGTTTGCAGTCCGACTATTTAAATAAAAGGTAACACCGAGTCCAGATACAAATAAAGCTAAGATAATCCAGTTTAAGCGACTTTTGAAAACTTTTTTCAATAAAAATAGACTAACATCTTTCATAAACTAAACCTCTTCTATTTGCCCCTGATGAATGGTTACTACTCTATCGCAGACATCAAGCAACTCTTCCTTATAGTGGGAACTTAAAAGAACCAGCTGTTCTTGTCTATCGATTTGTGCCAGCCTATCAAAAAACTTCTGTCGATAATACTCATCTAAGCCATTTGTAATCTCATCCATAAGCCAGCATTTCGCCTGACTGAGGAAATACATGGCAATCACTAAGCGTTGCTTCATGCCTAAGGAATACTTGCGAATGGGAAGACTGATATAGTCAGACATTTCCCAATAGGCAATTTCATCCCTCAAGTTCAGACCTGACTTCCAGATGTTTTTGATAAGACGAAGGTAGTCCATCCCACTTAAGTTTCCATCCAGCCATTCAATACTCTCATAATAAAATAAAGAAGGAGGGGTTGCAATATTTCCGCTACTTATAGAAATTAAATTGCTAATGGCGCGGAACAGTGTCGTCTTTCCAGAGCCATTTATAGCAAGAATACCATAAATCCTACCCTTTTCAAATGTAAAATCAACATCTTGTAAGATGACTTGTCGCGTTTTTAAGGTCACATGAGTAAGCTGCAACATATCTAGCCCTCCTTTTTGGATTAATAGCCTCCGCTGTAGTAGTTTAGTACCTCATAACAATCGTAATTCCAACCAGAACCAATTTTATATTCAGAATAGCTGTCATAACGATACCATAACAGGGGATTAATATAGTTATGTCTCTAGCAATTCACACTAGACTTATAGTAGGTATTCCGACCATACCGATAAGTTTTAAGAACTCTCACAGCAGATACACTGGACTAAAAAAGACCAATAGATCATAAACTAAGTAATTAAACGTTTTTTGCTAATTTTTAATGGTTTTATATCATCAATATTGAAGACGCTTTCATTATATCGTTTTTATCATTATTATGCAACAGATTTTTAGTTTATTTTACCAATATATAGTATTTATCCTTTCTATCGAACGCTTTCGATTTTCCAACTATTCCACCCCTTAAAACGTATAGCTCCTTGCTGGTCAGTTCGGTAAACTTTGCTATTGATAGTTTCTAGTCGTGTCAAAGTTTCCTGATGGGGTAATTTCGTTCGATTGTTCTTTCCAACTGAGATGAGAGTCATCTCTGGTTTGAGTTGTTCTAAAAAGGCTGAACTTGATGAGTTTTTAGAGCCATGTTGACTAGCTTTCAAAACATCAACTTTCAAGTCTGGATAGTGCTTCAGCAAGTCCTTCTCTCCTTTCTCCTCCAAATTCCCAGTGAAGAGGAAGTGCTTATCCAAGAGTTTTCCATAAAGAACCAGGAAATCTTCATGACCTCCATCTCCAATTTTCCTTGGAGATAGGACTTCTAACTGATTACCAAAAATTGGCAAATTCTCTCCCATTGTCACACTGCGTACTTTGGTTTGAGTCGCCTGTAGTTCTGCCACAAATTCCTTCTGTTTCAAACTGCCTTTTGATACTAAAATCTCCCCTACATGGAAAGCCTTGGTCACCTCCAACAAATCTCCAACATGCTCCTTGTCCATATTTGTCAAAATCAGCTGGTCAATCTTGGCTACTCCGCGACTTTTAAGATAGGGTATCAAGCTTCGCTGAGCATTGCTGGTCGTCGCCTTTTCTTGCCATTTTTCGATTTTCTTATCAGATTCTGCCTTGCCACCGACATCTATAAGAATAATCTTACCAGTTACATCCCGTAGGAAAATACTTTCCCCTTGCCCCACATCCAGCATGGTGATTTCATTTTCTAGTGGATACTTGGTCAGGAGAAAGAGCCCTGTAATCAATAAACTCAATACTATTAGCCTTTTAATGTTTTTCCTCAAATCATAGACTAAAGCCAAAGAAATTAATAGTAGTATCAACAGCCATGCATTGGGTTGTCCAAAGACCAGAGGTCTACTTGCCACCTGTGATACCAAGCGAATCATCCCCTCCAACCATTCAAAAATAAAATTAAGCTGAATGACTGGATAGAGAAAGGAAAGGGCAAATAAGATAGACAAGAGCGGTAAGAAGACCAAGTCAAATAGAAAGGAAAAGACAAAGGTCAAAAGGATGGACCAAGGTTGAAATTCCGCAAAATAGAAGGATAGAATGGGCAATATTCCCAAAGAAATAACCAGACTTTCTCTGGCAATAGCCTTTAGCCCATCCCCTTCTTTGCTGGTCATGGTCAAGATAAAAGCATAAGCGCAGGACAAGACTCCTCCTGCTGTCAAGAAAAAGTTTGGCTTGATAATAAAGAGGACAAGAACCGTCAAGGCAAAATTATCCAAGCCCTTAACACCATGTTGAGCCAGTAACTTTTGCAAGAGACTGCGAATAACCGATGCTGAAAATCCTGTCATCCCTGCATAGATAAGGGAAAAGGGATAAGTCAGCCATTTCAACTTTTCTTGGGTCAAGCCCAATCGCAAGAGAAGTTTCTTAAATCCGTCCATGAAAAATCCTACCTGCATACCAGACAAAGCAAAAAGGTGGATAATTCCTAAACTAGAATAAAGCTCATTCATCTCCTCAAAGTCTGTATCCAGATGTCCCAGCAAGAGACCCGTCATGTAGTTACGCATAGGGTCTGGAAAGTGTGTCTTAATCCAAACTATAGCCCTTCGACGTAAGCTGGACAGGTTTTCACCTACATTCCAACTGCCAACCCTTTGAAGTGACTGGATTTTTTTGATATTGAGAGTCTGGTAAATTCCCTGAGTCTTCAGATAGGCTTGATAGTCAAATCCACCAAAATTCCTCTGCCCTTCTGGTTCTGAAAGCTTTCCTTCTAGTTCTATCTCATGAAGGTCTGTTAAGGTTTGAAAGGCTTCTTTCTCCTCTTCGGACTGGAGTTTATAATAGACTTGAAAAATGCGGTCGTCAGCCTTGCCACGAAAGGATAGACTATCACCATTGACCTTAATAGTGTCAGGCAAAATCCGTACCCTTTCAACAGAATCCGCTAGGTTTTGACTAGCTTGACTCTGTTGCCAAGTTTGAAACAGAAACCAGAATCCAAAGACTCCACAAAACACTAGAACCTTGCCCGCAGATTTCCACGGAAATTGGATAAAGAGACAGACGAGCAGAAAAACAAAGCCCAATAAAGCAAGATAGGATGCAGAAAAAATGGCGTAGTAAAGCCAGAGCAATAGAAAACTCAGGTAAATTAGGGGAATGGAGATGTTCTTAATCCACTGTAACATAGTCTTTTAACTTTTCTATCGTTTTAGCACCAATTCCAGAGACTTTCTTGAGTTCATCAACCGATTTAAATTTCCCATTTGCCTCACGATGATCGATAATGTCCTGAGCTCGTTTTCCTCCCAGTCCCTTGACCTGCTTGAGTTCTTCCAGACTGGCCTTGTTGAGATTGACCTTCTTTTCCTTTCTAGTCGAAGAAGCTGTCCCAGAACCAGTCTTTTCACTAGCTACTTCTTCTCCCTTAGCTGGGACGTAAACCAGAGCCTCATCACTAACTTTCTGAGCTAGATTGAGCGACTTGCTGTCTGCTTGCTCTGTCAAGCCGCCAGCCTTCTGAACAGCATCATTGACTCGACTACCTACCGGCAAATCATAAATTCCTGGCGATTTAACAGCACCTTTCACATCTACTGTAATTAGATCTTGTTCAAGGGGTTCTTCCTTTTCTTCCTTCACTTCCTTTTCGGTCGATGAACCCTTGGAAACAGCTGCGACTTCTGCCTGTAAATTCGTTTCTTTTACAGGTGTTTGTGGAGTTGGCTTTAGCAAGAAAAATCCTCCTACAAGCAAGCCCAGACCAGTACAGATGACAATGATTTTATACTCTTTGATTTTCTCGATAATTGCTTCCATATTTTCTCCTCTCTTAGATTATTCGTAAGAGGAAGAAAAAACAGTTGAAAATTTCTTCTCAACTGCTTATTTATTTGCAAAATAGTCTTCCTTGGTCAAGACATAATGAACTCTTGTAACAATTCGGCCTTCTTCATGTTGGTCCATACAAGCATAAGCTTCTTCGTGGGAAAAACGCATTCCTGATTTCTCCATGACCTTTCCTGACGCAGGATTAGCCTTATCGTGAAGGGCAATCAACTTATTCATCCCTATCTTCTCAAAAGCTAGCTCAATTACGGCACGATTGGCTTCTGTCGTCAATCCTTGATTCCAATACTTTTTATTGATAATGTAGCCAATGGCTGCCTTCTTAAGAGCAGGATCAATCTTGTGCAAATCAATGGTTCCGATAAATTTGCCGTTACCTTTTAATTCAATCCCCCAACGTCCCAAGGGATTGGTCAAGTAAAACTGAGCAATGTTATTCTTGGTTTCTTCCAAGCTTTGATTGGTTAGAAAAGTGTAACGTGTATTATCCTTGTCCGAGGCATAGTCAAACATTGCTTCCGCATCATCCAAGGTTACAGGTCTAAGCAATAAACGCTCAGTCTCGACTATGGGATACTGGGCAAATTTCAAAAAAATTGATTCCATACGTTTCCTCCACTTGAAAAGTTTCTAACTAATATAGGGATATTGAATGAAACATTTAAAAGCAAACTTATAGTAGCTTGAAATAAGATATAAACAAATCAATCAGGAAAGTCAAATTAATTTCTAGAAATGTTTTAGCAGTCGCAACGTACTATTCTAGCTTCAATCTACTATAGACTATAGACTTAGCATTGAGATAACTTTAAGTACAAAAGAACTATCCTTCAGATAGAGGTTGAGGCTCTAATTCTTCACTCTCTTCTTTTTTAACTGGAGCTGGTTCATAAGCTCGGATAATCTGAGCGACAACTGGATGGCGAACCACATCCTTGGCTGAAAAATGAACAAAGTCAATCTGGTGAATGTTCTTGAGTTTCTCTTGAGCATCAATCAAACCGGACTTGACATTGCGTGGCAGGTCAATCTGACTAATATCTCCATTGACAATCATCTTAGAATTAAAGCCTAAACGCGTCAAGAACATCTTCATCTGCATGATGGTCGTATTTTGCGCCTCATCGAGAATGACAAAGGCATCATCCAAGGTCCGTCCACGCATATAGGCAAGGGGCGCAATCTCGATAATTTCACGCTCCATGAGACGAGTCGTTTGGTCTTTGCCGAGAATCTGATACAAGGCATCATAAACGGGTCGAAGGTAAGGATCTACCTTCTCCTTAAGATCACCCGGAAGAAATCCAAGACTCTCTCCTGCTTCCACCGCTGGACGAGTTAGGATAATTCGCTTGACTTGCCCACGTTTAAGGGCAGTCACTGCCAAGGTCACTGCAAGGAAGGTCTTCCCTGTCCCTGCAGGTCCGATTCCAAAGGTCACATCATGCTGTTTGACACTATCCACATAAAGCTTTTGACCTAAGGTTTTGACGCGGATAGGCTTCCCAGTATTGTCTTTGATGATTTCTTCTTCATAAAGGGCGACAAATTTGTCGATTTCGTCATTTTTAACCATGGTAATAGCCGTCACCACATCTGGCGTACCAACAGTCATCCCACGATTCACCAAGACCATCAAGACTTGGATAACCTGACGTGCTTCCTCACAGGCAGTCTCTTCTCCCAAAACCTGCACAATCTCCGTACGAGCATGAATCACCACATCAAGCTCTTCTTCCATCAAACGAAGATGGCGTTCATTGGAACCAAAAAGATGAAACAGGTCATCTGGATGACTCAGTTGAATGTCAATTGAATGTTCCTTCAAATAAAGAACCTCTCTAATCCTTTTATTTCTTTTTATTATAGCAAAGGGGTGGAGAAATTACTAGCCCAAACCCAGTGAATCATGCTAGTGTTCTAAGTATTCTTGCCAGATGGCGTCAAAGTCTCCTAGGTTAAAAGAGAAACTGGCATGTTCTTCCAAAAAGCGACTGACCTCATCAAAATCATCTGTGTGTTTTGGAAAAGCTGATTCTTCAAAGGCTAAGTCTGCTAGGATAGCTTTGGGACTGTTACTTTTAGGATTGCGCTCGGTCATGAGCCAAGTGTAAAATGATTTTCTCATATGTCTCCCTAAATCAACTCTGTCCCAAACTGATCTTGCTTGATTTTGCCAGCCTTCATAAGACCACCTAGAGCTTTTTTAAACTGACCTTTAGAAATGCCAAAGGTAGCCTTGATGTCGTCAGGAGATGATTTATCATTTAAGGTCATGAAACCGCCATTGCTTTCCAAGTATGTCAAAATCATCTGAGCATCATTTTCCAACATTTCAAAAGAACGTGGTTTGAGAGAAAGGTTCAGAGTGCGATCCACTTCACGGAAACCAATGACACGCGCATCTAAGACTTGCCCCAAACGTGGCTCTGCATAGCGTTCGCTAGGATGGATAAAGCCAAGCATGTTATTCTCTGGCAGATATACAAAGGTCCCTGACAGCTTGAGGCGGTAAACAATGGCTGGCCAGTTTTGGTTCTGCATGTTGTTGTAGGCAGGACGAGCCAGACGTTGAAAGTCTTCTTGATAAGCCAAGAGTCCCCAGATACGGTCTTTCTTGTCCACCTCAAGACGGATGTAGAGTTGGTCGCCCTTCTTAGGCCAGAGTTCCTTGAGCTCAGGGAGAATATCGAGTGACACAACGATTTCCTTGTCAGGAAGGCCTGTATCCACAAAGACTCCCAAGTCCTTACGAACCTCTGTGACACGTCCCCAACCAAATTGGTCCTGAGTGGCAGTGACTTCTAAAGTGGTCAAGCGGAGCTTTTGCTTCATATCTGTATAGGCAAAACCTTTGACCGTATCCCCTACTGTATGGTGACCTTCTTCCTTGGCAAGAGCATAGGTTTGACCATCCTTTTGCACAAAGTAAAAACGGTCATTTTCATCGATGATGAGTCCAACGATAAAACTTGCAAGATTTGTATTCATATTTCCTTCTTTCGAATAAAACTCAGCCAGCAATGCCAACTGAGTTTTTCTGTTTTTTATTTTTAGACTTCCAAAAGTTCTTTCTCTTTGTTGGCAGTCATGTCGTCGATGTGTTTAACAGCATCGTCTGTTACTTTTTGAATGTCTTTTTCAAGAGTCTTCAATTCGTCTTCAGTGATTTCTTTTGCTTTTTCTTGTTTCTTAGCTTCGTCCATAGCATCGCGACGGATATTGCGGACAGCCACTTTAGCATTCTCACCGACCTTCTTCACTTCTTTAGCAAGGTCACGACGAGTTTCTTCTGTAAGAGCTGGGATAACCAAGCGAATCACAGAACCATCGTTAGCTGGTGTGATACCAAGATCAGAAGCGTTCAAGGCACGTTCGATATCTTTCAATGAAGACTTATCAAATGGTGTTACCAATAAAACACGCGCTTCTGGAATCGTAATGGAAGCGATTTGGTTAAGAGGAGTTTCTACTCCATAGTATTCTACATGTACACGGTCCAGCAAACTTGCATTGGCACGACCTGCACGGATACCACCAAATTCACGAGCAAGTGATTGGTGAGACTGGGTCATTCTCTCTTTAGCTTTTTCAATAATTGCGTTAGCCATAATCTTTCTTATTCCTTTTCTTCGATATTGTTTGAAACTGTTGTTCCGATATTTTCACCAAATACGACACGTTTGATGTTGCCTGGTTGGTTCATGTTGAAGACAACCAAGTCAATGTCGTTATCCATTGAGAGGGTTGAAGCTGTTGAGTCCATGATACGAAGACCTTTATTGATAACGTCACGGTGGGTCAATTCTTCAAACTTAACGGCTGTCTTGTCTTTCTTAGGATCGGCATTGTAAACACCATCGACACCGTTTTTAGCCATAAGAATGGCATCTGCTTCGATTTCAGCTGCACGAAGAGCCGCTGTGGTATCTGTTGAGAAGTAAGGTGAACCAATTCCAGCACCAAAGATAACGATACGGCCTTTTTCAAGGTGACGAAGGGCACGTCCACGGACATAAGGCTCTGCCACTTGTTGCATGGCAATCGCTGTTTGTACACGCGTATCAACACCAACTTGTTGCAATGAATCGGCCATTACAAGAGCATTCATAACAGTCCCAAGCATTCCTGTGTAATCTGCCTGAACGCGATCCATTCCTGCTTCTGCAGCAGGTTCTCCACGCCAGAGATTTCCTCCACCAATAACAAGGGCAATTTCGATACCTAAGCTATGAACTTCTTGAATCTCTTTTGCGATTGTTTGAACTGTTTGGATATCAATCCCTACGCCACGTTCACCGGCAAGGGCTTCACCTGATAACTTGATTAAAATACGTTTATACTTGGGATTCGCCATTTTCACTCTCCTTTTTTTATCCTACCTATTTTATCACAATTTCTAAGATTTTTATAGTATCATGAGCAATTCTTTCAAAAAAATTAGACAGTTAAAAATTCCTCTAAATCGTTAAGGGCACGCTCTGCAATTTTTTCATAACGAGCCTTCTTATCACGGATACGCTCGCCTTCCAACTCCTTTATAATTCCGAAGTTGACATTCATTGGTTGGAAATGTTTGCTGTCCGCATGAGTGATGTAATGAGCTAGACTTCCAATCGCTGTTGTCTCTGGGAAGATTGCTTCACTTTCACCCTTAAAGAGTCGAGCCGCGTTAATCCCCGCAACTAAGCCTGATGCTGCTGATTCAACATAGCCTTCCACACCCGTCATCTGACCAGCAAAGAAGAGATTTGGTTGCTTCTTAGAACGATAGGTCTGTTCAAGAAGATTTGGTGAATCCATGTAAGAATTGCGGTGCATGACACCATAGCGAACAAACTCAGCATTTTCAAGACCTGGAATCATTTGGAAAACACGCTTTTGTTCTCCCCATTTGAGGTGGGTCTGGAAACCGACGATATTGTAGAGGCTACCAGCCGCATTGTCCTGACGAAGTTGGACAACCGCGTAAGGTGTTTTGAATTCGCCATCACGAGGTCCTGTGTAGTCGTCTGGATACTCAAGTCCGACTGGCTTCATCGGACCATAAAGCATGGTTTTAATGCCACGTTTGGCCATGACTTCGATAGGCATACATCCTTCAAAGTATTTTTCTTTTTCAAAAGAATTGAGCGGTGCTTCCTCCGCATTGACCAAGGCTTCATGAAAATCCATAAACTCTTGTTTAGTCATAGGGGCATTGAGGTAGGCCGCCTCTCCCTTGTCATAACGAGACTTGAGATAAACCTTGCTCATATCAATGGTGTTGACATCGATAATAGGCGCTGCCGCATCGTAGAAATAGAAACCATCGCCGTCATTAAGGGCATGAATCTTTTCAGCCAAAGCATCACTGGTCAAGGGACCAGTCGCCACAACTGTAATAACATCTGTCGGCAATTCTGTAATTTCATCACGAACCACTTCAATCAAGGGGTGGTTGGCAACTTTTTCGGTTACCATTTGGGAGAAACCATCGCGGTCAACCGCAAGGGCACCACCTGCAGGAACACGTGTAGCCTCAGCAGATTCCAAGATAACAGAACCCAAGCGACGCATTTCTTCCTTGAGGAGACCCACTGCATTTGTCAAAGCATCCCCACGAAGAGAATTGGAACAAACCAACTCTGCAAAATTGTCTGTTTTGTGCTGAGGTGTTGACTTGACACCACGCATTTCATAAAGTTTAACTGGAATACCACGTTCTGCGATTTGGTAGGCTGCTTCTGACCCTGCCAAACCAGCACCGATAACATTGATATAAGATTGAGACACGACACTAATACCTCTTTGGGTGGAACCTAAGTTCATATCAAAACAAGGCACTGGCTTGTTTAACACCCACAAATCTTTCTATTTTTTCTTCTACTAGTATAACAAAAAAAGGGAAGAAGGCAAACTTCCCTGTTTAGTCATTTTCTTGATTTTCTTCCCAGTCGTGGTAGGCTGCGTAGAGTTGACTTTTATTCCACTGGTAGTATTTCGCAACTTCCTTAATGGCTTGATTTTTCTTCATACCTTGCTGGATGCGGGCTTGGATTTCTAAGAACAAGTCCTCCTCGTCTTTTTCCTCCACATCCTGACTGGCACCTTCAACGATGAGAAGGCATTCGCCCTTGAGTGGCGTTTCAGCTATGCTTTCCAGCAATTCAGAAATGGTACCTCTTTGGTATTCTTCATAGATTTTGGTCAATTCCCTAACCAAAACGACCGAGCGGTCACCATAGACTTCTAGCATATTTTCTAACGTATCTGCAACACGATGGGGAGATTCATAGAAAATCTGAGTTTCAGGATAATCTTTTTTCGAGTCGAAAAATTGCTTTTGCTGGCCTGATTTTCTCGGTAAAAAGCCGTAAAAGATATGTGGCTGTGGCGCTAAACCACTGGCAATTAAAGCAGAAATTCCTGCAGAGGCACCCGGAACTGTGACAACTGCAATCTCTTCCTCAATAGCTACCTTGACCAAATCATGACCAGGGTCTGATATGCTAGGCAAACCCGCGTCGGATACCTGAGCAATGCTTTGTCCTGCTTTCAGGAAACCAATCAAATCAGGAATTTTTTCCTTGGCATTGTGCTCATGAAAACTGATTTGCTTGGTAGAAATGTCAAAATACTTGAGCAATAGACCTGTATTGCGCGTGTCCTCAGCAGCAATCCAGTCCACTTCTTTCAAGGTCTGAATAGCTCGAAATGTCATATCATCTAGATTGCCAATCGGCGTTGCCACTAGATACAGCTTGCCATAGGGAGACTGCCCCTTAAAACTTTTTTGAATCTGCATGCCTACTCCCTGTACAACAACTCGTCACAGAACATACATTCCTCGTCCTGCTCTCGACGTTGTCCATAAAAATCATTACATACGTGAAAACCATCTTTATAAATTCGACGGACACTTTCACGAACATGCTTGGCCTTGACAGGAGCGTCTGCTTCCACCTCACCCAAGCGTTCGCGCAACTTACTATTTTCCAAACGAAGAGCTGTATTTTCCTCTACCAGGCTCTTGAGATTTTTCTTGATGGCTTCCACATCGGCCAAGGTTACTAGTAACTGTTGGGAAAAATCGTCCAGCGCGTCAAATAATTCTTTTTTGTCCATAAAACAGCCCTTTCCTTTCTTTATCATTCATTTTTGAGTTTATATTTCTTTCAAAGCCAGATATTCCATGGCATTTTGAAAGCTGACATTAGCCTGCCACATTTTTCTAGCTTCTAGCAAATCTTGTAGAATTACCCGAACTCTTGCTTGTAGTATATCTTGTCCACAGAGAACTTCAAGAATCCGTAAAACCTGATCTTGTTTTTCCTTATCATCTGCCAAGCTAGCTAGTTTGGCAACTTGCAAATAACTTTCTTTTTTCTTAGCTACTAACCAAGTCAGCAGGCGTTCACTTTCATCGACCAATGTCCAAAAACTTGCCTGATTAACCAACTTTTCTGCTTCTGCTTGCGATTGACTAAACTGAGCTAAAAAAGTCGCTTTTTTCTTAACCAACCCCATTTGTTCTAAGAGCAAGATGAGCTTTTCTTCTTGCTTTTTAAAGTGGAAAATCTGGGTCCGACTTCGGATGGTCGGTAAAATCTTTTCTTCATCGCTTGTCAAGAAGAAAATATAAACCTCACTCTGCGGTTCTTCGATGACCTTGAGCAGAGAATTGGCTGCATTAGGATGCATTTTCTCAGCTTGCTCGATAATAAAGACCTGTTGTTGGCTTTCAATCCCTGCTTGAGAAAACTGCCCCACCAATTCCCGAATCCGTTCTGTCTTAATGACCTGATTGACTGGCTTAATCAAGGTGACATCGGGAAACTCTCCCTGTTCAATCAGCTTGCAATTTCGACATTTCTCACATGGTAAAACACCTACTTTATCTGTACAAAAGAGGCTCTTAGCTAAAAATTGAGCCATTTCCAAGCTTCCAAAGAAACCTGAAAAGAGGTAGGCATGATTGAGCTGGTCTTGTTCTAGGACACGGACAAAGCGGTCAAACTGATCTGGTTGCCAAGCCTTTAGTTGATCTTGTTTCATTTAATCAAGCCCATTCTCTCAAACAAGATATCCTTGGTAGTTTCCACAACTTGCTCTAAAGGGAGACTAGCATCAATCTTGACAATGCGATTTCCTTCTTTATCCAGAAGAGAAAGATAGCCTTTACGAACTTTTTTATGCAAGTCCAACCCTTCCAAGTCCAAACGATTGACCTCACGATTGCTATTAGCAGCAATTCGAGCCAGTCCTTCTTCCACCTCGATGTCAAAATAGAGTGTCAAATCGGGTTTAAGTCCATCTGTCGCAAACTGATTGAGCCAATCAATGGCGTCAATATCCAAGCCACGACCAAATCCCTGATAGGCAAGAGAACTATCGATGAAGCGGTCCATAATGACCAACTTGCCAGCTTCAAGGGCAGGGAGAACTTTTTCCACCAAGTGCTGTCTGCGACTGGCGATATAGAGAAGGAGTTCCGTTTTAGGATCCATCTGAGTATGACTTGGATCCAAAATTACTTCCCGAATCTTCTCCCCAATCAAGACTCCGCCAGGTTCACGGGTTGTCAGCACCTCTACCCCTTTTTCCTCTAAAATTGGGAGCAGAGCCTCTAAAACACTGGTCTTGCCTGCTCCCTCTGGTCCCTCAAGAGAGACTAAAAATCCTTTTGACATGTCTAACTCATTTCTTTTTTACTACTTCTATTCTATCAAAAAAATAGGGGTTTGTGACAATCTTTTTGTCTTCTCATTTCATACTCAATGAAAATCAAAGAGCAAACTAAGAAGCTAGCCGCAGGCTGTACCTGAGTACGGCAAGGTGAAGCTGACGCAGTTTGAAGAGATTTTCGAAGAGTATCAACCACCATAAAAGAGGCAGTCAAAGCCACCTCTTATTTACCTAGTTCTTGTGTTCGTTTGTAGGCTTGATGAACTGCATCCATGACTGTTCCTCGGAAAGCATGCGCTTCTAGGCTTGCTACACCAGCAATAGTCGAACCTCCTGGGCTACAAACTTGATCTTTCAAGACCCCAGGATGCTCTTGGGTTTCTAGGACCAATTGTCCAGCTCCTACCACAGTTTGAGCCGCCATTTTCATTGCCGTTTCTCGTGGTAATCCCGTCTGAACACCTGCATCTGCCAAGGCCTCGATAAAAAGATAGACAAAGGCTGGCCCACAACCTGCAAGACCTGTCGCTGCGTCGATTAAGCCTTCCCAAAGTTCAACCAAGAGGCCAGCCTTGGTTAAAATCTGACAAAAGAGCTCACTGTCCTCAGCCCTGCAATTAGGAGACAAGGCATAACTAATCACTCCTTGACCAATAGAAGCAGGGGTATTTGGCATCATACGAATAATTCTGTGCTGACTTGGAAGAAGACTAGCCAGTTTTTCCAAGGTCAATCCAGCTGCCATAGAAATCAAAAGAAGACTTTCTCGTTTTTCAAGGATAGTCTGATATTGAGAAAGCAAGTCTGAGAACTGTGCAGGCTTTACTCCTAGAAAAATCACATCTGCTTCTGCAAAAATTTCTTCATTGCTAGAAGCTTGACCGCCAAAGTCAGCAATGAAAACATCCACCTTGGCTTGGCTTCGATTGGCAAGGAGAATTTGATCACCTGTCTTGATCTGCAAGACAGCCTTGGCCAAGCTAGCACCCATATTCCCCAAACCGATAAATCCAATCTTCATCTCTTACTCCCTTATCTGCCCATCACCAGTAACCACATACTTGTAGCTAGTCAACTCTTTCAATCCCATTGGACCACGCGCATGCAGTTTCTGAGTTGAAATCCCCATTTCACATCCAAGACCAAATTGGCCTCCATCTGTGAAACGAGTTGAGGCATTGACATAGACAGCTGCAGAATCCACTTGATCTGTAAAGTAAGCTGTAGCTTCAGCATTTTCCGTCACAATGGCATCCGAATGATGGGTACTGTGGGTTTCAATATGCTCAACTGCTTCTTCTAAACTGCTCACAACCTTAACAGCTAGGACATAGTCTAAAAACTCAGTGTCAAAGTCTTGGGCCTCAGCTGCTTGACCTGAAACAAACTGACTTGCTTTCTCATCCAAGCGGAATTGAATTGGTTCCAGACCAGCTTCTTTTCGATCTGCAACCAGTACTTGCTCCAAGCGAGGAAGGAAGATTGCTGCCTTGTCTTCATGAACAAGTAGAACCTCCATAGCATTACAAACAGAAGGACGACTTGTTTTAGCATTATTGATGATAGACAGAGCCTTGTCTTCATCTGCATCCTTATCAACATAAACATGGACAATCCCTGTCCCGGTCTCGATAACAGGTACAATAGCATTTTCAACAACTGCATTGATCAAACCAGCTCCTCCACGAGGAATAAGAAGGTCTAGATATCCTTTAGCCTTCATCATAGCATAGCTACTTTCTCGGCTAGTATCTTCAACTAGTTGAATCACATCTGGATGAATGGTAGTCGTCTCCAAGCCATTTTTCAAGGCCGTGACAATAGCATGAGCTGTTTGATAGGCATCCTTCCCACTACGAAGAACGACCGCATTCCCACTCTTGAGAGCCAAAGCAGCCGCATCAGACGTCACATTTGGACGACTTTCGTAGATAATACCAATAACCCCCATAGCCACCCGTTTCTTGGTGATAACCAAGCCATTTTCAAGATGATTGGTTTCTAAAACTTCACCGATTGGATCTGGTAAAGCAACCACTTCACGAATACCAGTTGCCATCGCTTCTATACGACTTGCATCCAAATAAAGACGATCCAGCATCACATCTGAGATTTTACCCTTAGCAGATTCCATATCAAGGGCATTGGCTGCTAAAATTTCCTCAGTAGCTGCTAATAAGTGATCAGCCATGGCTAGCAAGGCTTGGTTTTTCACTTCTTCACTAGCTGTATTGATCGACTTTTTTACAGCCTGTACCTGTTCAAATTGTTCTTGTGTACTTACCATAATTCACCTCTAAAATTCTGTAAAGAGTAATTGGATTTCAGGAGTAATGGAAATCCAGTCATCACGGTGAATCAGGACACCCTTGGCTTTGTTAGAACGCAACATATCCTCCAAAGCAGATGCTCCAAATTGCACGCGTCCTTTTCCAAGTGATTTTCCACTTTCCTTGTCAAATACTGTCACGATATCACCGTAAGAAAAGGCGCCTTCTGCATTAACAACACCAGATAATAGAAGACTCTTTCCATGTTGAGAGAGAGCTTCAGCAGCCCCTTTATCAACCCAAATAGAACCTTGACTCTGAGCATAAAAGGCCAGCCATTGTTTCTGGGTACGAAGTCCCTTCTCTTGAGCAACAAAGTAGGAACCATCCTTGGTCTCCTCAGCTGCTTCAATCATGGCATCTGTCTTCAAAGATGAGCAGATATAAACAGGAACTCCTGATTCCGTCGCAATAGTCGCTGCTTTGATTTTGGTTAACATGCCCCCAGTTCCGTTTGAAGAACCTGCTCCACCGGCCATATCAATAATCTCACGATTGATGGTCTCGATTTTCTCCAAGCGTTTGGCTCTTGGATCTGAATGAGGATTTCCTGTATAGAGACCGTCCACATCTGTCAAGAGAACCAAAAGGTCTGCTTGGACCATAGCCGCTACTTGGGCACTTAGAGTGTCATTGTCCCCGACCTTGAGCTCATCAATGACGACACTATCATTCTCGTTGATGATGGGAATTGCACCACGACTAAGTAGAACTGACAAAGCCTGATGGGCATTTTTATAACGGCGCTTATCCACAAAGTCATCCTGGGTCAGCAAGATTTGTGCAGAAACGATTTGGCGCAAGAGAAGATTGGTCGTGTATTCTTCCAACAAAAGGCCTTGCCCTACCGCTGCTGAAGCCTGTTTATCAGCAATCTTAGTCGGACGTTTTTTAAATCCTAAGGCTCCAAAACCAGCCGCAATGGCACCTGACGACACCAAAATCAATTCATGACCATCCTCGTGCAACATAGCCAACTGCTGGGTAATAGCCTTTACCTTACTACGTGATAAACTTCCATCCTCATTCGTCAGAGAAGAAGTCCCTACCTTAAAGACAATCCGTTTGTATTTCATAGTCTCACTCCGATTCTTCATATTTATCCATTATAACATGAATAGCAGGAAATAGAAAAGAGTTGATAGGAAAAAGGTCGAGACAAGTCACCTCAACCTTTTATCACGTCTAATTCTTTCTCAATTTCTCCAAGGTTTCCTTAAAAATCTCTGGAATATCTGCTGAAAATTCCATGGTCTCACCTGTTCTCGGATGAGTAAATCCTAAAGTCTTGGCATGAAGAAATTGCCCATGCCCTTTCAGAGTCTTGCGAGGGCCATAGACTTCATCCCCAGCGACTGGATGGCCGATATAAGCCATGTGGACACGGATTTGATGAGTGCGTCCTGTCTCTAGCTGCAACTCTACCAAGCTGTAATCACCAAAACGTTCCAAGACGTGGAAACGGGTCACTGCAGGCTTCCCTTTAGCAGTCACAGCCTGTTTCTTACGATCTTTTTCACTACGGCCAATCGGCGCTTCAATCACACCGCGATCATTAGGCAGATTTCCATGAACAATCGCCCAATATTTGCGGAGAGACTTTTTATCCTTGAGTTCTTGGGCAAGCGCTATATGCGCCTCATCATTTTTAGCAATCATGAGAAGGCCTGACGTATCTTTATCAATACGGTGAACAATTCCTGGACGCAGAACCCCATTGATACCCGACAAGTCCTTAATATGATACATAAGGGCATTTACCAGAGTTCCACTAATATGACCAGCACTCGGATGCACAACCATCCCCTGAGGTTTGTTAACGACAGCCACATCCTCATCTTGGTAGATGATTTCTAGTGGAAGATTCTCAGCCACATACTCTAAAACCTCTGGTTCTGGCACATGGTAAGTGACGATATCGCCCTCTTGGACAGTGTATTTAGCTTTCTTGACTTGGCCATTGACCAAGACCTGACCTGATTTAATTTGTTCATTCGCGAGACTGCGTGATAATTCTGTCAAATCCGACAAAGCCTTATCTAAACGCAGGCCACCAGTTTCAATTTTAATTTCCATTTATTTCCTCTTTTAACATTGCAATCAATAAAATAATCACTCCAACAGTCAGATAGCTATCTGCCACATTGAAAATTGCAAAATTGATAAAGTCCACATGAAACATATCCACAACAAAGCCCTGACTGATTCTGTCAATAAAGTTTCCAAGACCTCCAGCGATGATTAAGGTTAAGCCAATCACCATCCAGATTGAGTCCTCCATGTGTTTATGTAGATACCAGATGGCACCTACCACGACAACCAGAGTAATGACAGCAAATAACAACTGCTGATCTTGTAAGATAGAAAAGGCTGCCCCTCGATTTTGCAGGTAGGTCAAGCTAACGAAATTGGGAATCCAAGAGCGCACTTCACCCAGTGGAATCTGCTGGACGATATAGGATTTTACCAACTGATCCAGCCCAATCAAAAGCAGTACAATGACTGCCACTATTCCTCTTTTTTTCATGATTTCCTCTTTTGATTAAAATATTCTTGCATGACTTCTACGAAGAGAGTCCCAGCTTGACTGAGTTCCACTTCCTCACGTTTGACATAAACCATGCGGTTATCTAAATTATCCTTGAGACGAATAACTGTAATGCCATTGACACTGTCACTATCTAAAAATCCAGACCCTGTCGCATAAGCGTCCGTCCGCTCTAAAATACCATTCAAGGTAGCGCGGTCTGTCACATTAAACATCTGTGAGCTAGCACTAGTATCGACAAAATTCTCCGAATAATAAAGGTACTCGTCTTTCTCTTGGGTAAAACGAACTGTTGGTAGATCCGCTAAATCCTCCATGATCAATTCCTCTTTCTGAGCTAAAGGATGCCCCTCGCGAAGATAAATGTGGGTATGGAATGGAATCAATTCAATGACCTCCAGGCCTAACTTTTCAACCCGTTGCATAATCCCCTTTTTATTTTGATTGTTGAGGTAGATAATCCCAATCTCACTATGTCCCTGAGCTACTTCATCTAAAATTTGAACAGTAGTTGATTCAAAGATTCGGAAATTCTTATAGTCAGGATAGCGCTCTGAAAAGGCCGTAATGGTTGGTGGCAAAAAGTCATAGTGCTGACTAGCAATGGAAAATTCATCCTTTTCTTCTTCATGATTGGCATACTGATTTTGAAAAATATCAAATCCTTTAACCAATTCTTGCGCTTTTTCATAGAATTCCATACCACGACGAGTCAAGAAAGTCCCTGAGCTAGTCCGACGGAAAATCTTAAATCCCAATTCTTTTTCCAAATCACGAACAGAAATGGACAGACTCGGCTGACTAACATACATCTTTTCAGCAGCTTCACGGAAAGTACCGCTATTGGCAATAGCCACAACATAGCGTAATTGTTGAATGTTCATCTTCTACCCCCAACTTCTTTATCTTTTCATTATACCATATTTTAGAAGTTTTCCATCGAAGAAAAATAATGTCACTCATAAAATTCATCTACACTAAGAAAGAAAAAATCATGGGTAGCAAAACAAAAAAACAGGCTCTCCAAAAACTCGGAAAGCCTTATTTAATGCTACTTCTAGCTTCCTCGCCTTTACATTCAAGGCTCGGGATAAAAAGGTTCACTGGACCTTTTTATTTAGCGATTGGGTAAACAGAAACCTGCTTTTTATCGCGTCCTTTACGTTCAAAGCGTACTACGCCTTCAACTTTAGCGAACAAAGTATCGTCTCCACCACGTCCAACGTTTACACCTGGGTAGATGTGTGTACCACGTTGACGGTAAAGGATTGATCCACCTGTTACAGTTTGTCCGTCAGCTGCTTTAGCTCCAAGACGTTTCGCTTGTGAATCACGTCCGTTTGATGTAGAACCTCCACCTTTTTTGTGGGCGAAAAGTTGCAAGTTGTTAAGAGTCATTTTTAACATAATGTTTTCCTCCGTGTTAGTTTTCTGTGATAACTCTGGTTTGGACGAACTCAGAAGAGTTCTCCGATAAGTTTGCCATACCTAAGAAAAATGATTCAAAGAATAACTGGGTCATTTCTCTCTGGTGTGAAGGAAGATCTTTTGGAATTTCAACCATAAGATAGCCACCTTCATCTTCGTTTAATTCTAGGATTGGTTCATAGCCTGCAAATTTCTCAATAGAATTGATAAAGTTAATGGCAAGCGTAGAAACCGATGCACACACGACATCTAAGCCGTATTCGCCACTCTCGGCGTGTCCAGTAATTTCCGCACTCCTCAGCTCGCCATCTTCGGCTCTCTCAAAGACTGCTTGTATCATGTGTTCTCCTTAAAATTAAGCGTTGATTGCGTTGATGACAACTTTTGTATATGGTTGACGGTGACCTTGTTTACGGTGGCTACCTTTTTTAGGTTTGTACTTGTAAGTAACAACTTTCTTTTGTTTTCCTTGTTTTTCAACAGTTCCAACTACAGTAGCTCCAGCAACAAGTGGAGTTCCGACAACAGTGTTTTCACCACCAACAAGAACAACTTCGTTAAAAGTAACTTCTTGACCAGCTTCAACGTTCAATTTTTCAACGTAAACTGCTTGACCAACTTCAACTTTAACTTGTTTTCCGCCAGTTTTGATAATTGCGTATGTGCTCATTATGCACCTCCTATGATTTTTATGGGTTTCCCCGAATTTTTTGTGAAGACTCGCCTAGCATCGTGGGACGAACCACTTAAAAGAAGAGCTCTAAGTATAAGAAATAATAAACTAGGAATTGAGCCGAAGGCATAACTTATGTTAGGCAAGGCGACAATGACGAAGTTTAAATTTGTTATACGACGAGCAACGATGTTCGTGCGGTTGCACAGGAATGTGCATAGTCAACTCTTCAAGTATAGCATATCTCCTATTTTCTTACAAGTAATAACACCTAAAATGAAGCTTTTTCTTTTACTTTTTTCTGCCAAGAGGCAAAAAGCATGCTGAGGTAAAAAATGCTCATCATAATAGGAACACCAAGAATGGTCTTTTCATGATAGAAAATCGTCAAATAAGCCGAAAAGACAACGCCAAGGACAAAACTACTAAGCAGGCTAACAAATATGAATCCTTCACGCAAAAAAGGTGTGTGCTTGGTTCGGAAATAATCTCCAAAAGCCAGCATGGTCCGTTTGATATTCCCTGTCATAAAAGCGTTATTATAGGCAATACCCGACACTTCTCCAAAAGCAGTTGTCACCAATCCCATACAGAAGGCCAAGGGCGGTACTAGATAGATATTATCTACAGTCTGCGGCACAAAACCAATAATGATTGATAAGATTGCTAAAGGAAGCAATGACAAAATTGGCTTTTTCACAATTCTCAATTTTTCCTTATAAATTGTTAATAGAAAGACTCCCATCATAAAAGCTAACAAGGTGAGAACCTTGTCCCTAACATCTGAAACATTATTTTGAATTAATTCTACTGAAAGAAAGACGACATTCCCAGTTTGTCCAGCTACAAGAGTATTCCCTCGCACAATAAACGTATAGGCATCTACATAACCTGCACAAAAAGTCAAAAAAAGCGCTAGCCTCTTAGACTGACGTGATATTTTTCTTATAGGTAATAACCTCATTTTCCCTCCCATTTCATTTACTCATCTCATTATTGTACCACTTTCTTTGGAAAAGACCTAGTAGCTTATTTGAAATTTTTTCCCCTCTGTTGGATAGTCCTGTCTATCTATGTTATAATGAAAGAAGGATTTGAAATCGAAAAAGGAGTAACTATGCTTAATTAGGTGTCATCGGAACAGGGGCTATCAGCCACCACTTCGTAGAAGCAGCCCATTCCAGTGGAGAATACAAGCTGGTTGCAGTCTATTCTAGAAAACTAGAAACTGCAGCAACCTTTGCTTCTCGCTATCAGGATATCCAACTCTTTGATCAAGTAGAGGACTTCTTCAAGAGCTCCTTTGATGTAGTCTATATTGCCAGTCCAAATTCCTTGCATTTTGCTCAGGCAAAAGCTGCATTGTCTGCAGGTAAACATGTCATTCTTGAAAAGCCAGCTGTCACTCAGCCACAAGAATGGCTAGATTTGAGACATACAGCTGAGAAAAATCACTGTTTTATCTTCGAAGCAGCTCGCAATTACCATGAAAAAGCTTTTACAACTATCAAAAACTTTTTAGCAGACAAGCAAATTTTAGGGGCAGATTTCAACTATGCCAAGTATTCTTCCAAAATGCCTAACTTGTTGGCTGGGGAGACACCAAATGTCTTTTCAGATCGTTTTGCTGGTGGAGCGCTTATGGATTTGGGGATTTATCCTCTCTACGCTGCCGTTCGTCTCTTTGGAAAAG
Source organism: Streptococcus mitis (assembly GCF_047462815.1). Taxonomy (GTDB): domain Bacteria; phylum Bacillota; class Bacilli; order Lactobacillales; family Streptococcaceae; genus Streptococcus; species Streptococcus mitis_DO. The sequence continues at coordinate 59,786 of NZ_JASHFB010000001.1, read as the reverse complement.
CTAAGGATGCAACCTATCAGGGGCAACAGCTTGACAATAGCATTGACCTAAATGGAGACGGAATTCTCTTCTACCCTGACTATCAAGTTCATATCAAGGCTGGAAAAAACATCACTTCCAATCTTCCTTGCGAAATTTACACAACAGATGGAACCTTGACTCTCAACACGATTGAGCATGTTCGCTCGGCTATTTTTACCGACCATCAAGGCAATCAAGTCCAACTCCCTATCCAACAGGCTCATCATACGATGACTGAGGAAGTCGCTGCATTTGCACACATGATCCAGCAACCAGATCTGAATCTCTACCAAACTTGGCTGGAAGATGCAAGTTCAGTTCATGAGCTACTATATACTATGCGCCAGACTGCTGGCATTAGATTTGAGGCAGAAAAATGAAAAACAAACTACCGACTGAATGGCAAGAACTGAGTGACCAACTCGGTTTTCAAGAATTCACTCCCATTCAAACTCAACTATTTGAGCCCCTTCTTGCTGGAGAAAACCTCCTAGGAGTGAGCCCAACAGGAACTGGTAAGACCCTAGCTTACCTTCTACCAAGTCTTCTCAGACTACAAAAGAAAAAATCCCAACAACTCTTGATTCTAGCACCAAATACGGAGCTTGCAGGACAGATTTTTGACGTATGTAAAACGTGGTCAGAAGCTATCGGTTTAACTGCCCAACTCTTCTTATCAGGTTCGAGTCAAAAACGCCAGATTGAACGCCTAAAAAAAGGACCAGAAATTCTGATTGGAACCCCTGGCCGTATCTTTGAACTGATTAAATTGAAAAAAATCAAGATGATGAACGTAGAAACCATCATCCTGGATGAATTTGACCAATTGCTTGATGATTCTCAAATTCATTTTGTTGAGAAAATAACTCACTACGCACCTCGTGACCACCAACTTGTCTATATGAGTGCGACAACCAAGTTTGACCAAGAAAAGATTGCGCCTAACACACGTACCATTGATCTTTCTGACCAAAAATTGGACAACATCCAGCATTTCTACATGCAGGTAGACCAACGTCACCGTGTTGATATGCTACGAAAACTGGCTCATGTTGTGGATTTCCGCGGACTAGTCTTCTTTAACAGCCTGTCAGACCTTGGAAGTGCAGAAGAAAAACTACAGTATCGGGATATCTTGGCTGTTTCCCTCGCTAGTGATGTCAATGTCAAATTTAGAAAAGTCATCTTAGAAAAGTTTAAAGACAAGCAACTAACCCTGCTTCTTGCAACTGACCTTCTGGCTCGTGGAATTGATATCGATAGCCTAGAATGTGTTGTAAACTTTGATGTCCCGAGAGATATCGAAACCTACACACACCGTGCTGGCCGTACTGGCCGTATGGGCAAAGAAGGTTATGTTATCACTCTAGTCACTCATCCAGAAGAGCTTAAAAAACTCAAGAAATTCGCAAGTGTCCGTGAAATTATCCTAAAAAATCAAGAACTCTATATCAAATAAAGCCCAATTGCTCTATGCACATCTAGTGTATAGAGCTTTTTTATGTAAACAATTCTTCAATTTTAGTTCAATATCAGAAAAAAGAACCTTGCAAAGCAAGATTCTTTTAGTGTCTGACTTAAATAATTGTTCTTCTGGGAACTAAATCGAATTAAGCTTCGATTTCTGTAACCATACCTGAACCAACAGTACGTCCACCCTCACGGATAGAGAATGTAGTACCTTGTTCTACGGCGATTGGGTGGATCAACTCAACGTCGATTGTCACGTTATCACCAGGCATTACCATTTCAGTACCTGCTGGAAGTTCGATTGAACCTGTAACGTCAGTAGTACGGAAGTAGAATTGTGGACGGTAGTTGTTGAAGAATGGAGTGTGACGTCCACCTTCTTCTTTAGTAAGGATGTAAACTTCACCTTTGAATTTAGTGTGTGGGTTGATTGAACCTGGTTTAGCAATAACTTGTCCACGTTCGATTTCATCACGTTGAACACCACGAAGAAGGACACCTACGTTATCTCCGGCAAGACCTTCGTCAAGTTGTTTACGGAACATTTCAACACCAGTAACAACTGCTTTTTGAGTTTCTTCTTTGATACCAACGATTTCGATTTCGTCGTTGACTTTAACGATACCACGGTCGATACGTCCTGAAGCAACTGTACCACGACCAGTGATTGAGAATACGTCTTCGACTGGAAGAAGCAATGGTTTGTCAGTGTCACGTTCTGGTTCTGGGATGTACTCATCAACTGTGTTCATCAATTCCATAACGATGTCTTCGTATTTAGTGTCACCTTCAAGGGCTTTAAGAGCTGAACCTTGGATAACTGGAAGATCGTCACCTGGGAAGTCGTATTCTGACAATAGGTCACGGATTTCCATTTCAACCAATTCAAGCAATTCTTCGTCGTCAACCAAGTCAACTTTGTTCATGAAGACGATAAGGTGTTTAACACCAACCTGACGTGAAAGAAGGATGTGCTCACGAGTTTGTGGCATTGGTCCGTCAGTTGAAGCTACTACAAGGATAGCACCGTCCATTTGAGCGGCACCAGTGATCATGTTTTTAACGTAGTCCGCGTGTCCTGGAGCGTCGATGTGAGCGTAGTGACGTTTTTCAGTTTCGTACTCAACGTGCGCAGTGTTGATAGTGATACCGCGTTCGCGTTCTTCTGGAGCAGCATCGATAGACGCATAGTCTTTAGGTTGGTTAACTGATGAAGGCAAGCGACGTGCCAAAACAGTTGTGATAGCTGCAGTTAGGGTAGTTTTACCGTGGTCAACGTGTCCGATAGTACCAATGTTAACGTGTGGTTTACTACGATCGTATTTTTCTTTTGCCATTTGAGTAAAAGCCTCCAATAAAATATATTTTATAGATAGACAGTAGGCAATACAGTCTAACTTTCCTTACTATTTTATCAAATTTCAGCTAAATTGCAAGTGTTTTACAAAGTTTTTGTGAATTATTCTTAATCGGCTAATCTAAATGGCACTTCTACTTCTATAATTTACCTAAAGAAAAAGAAAAATCAGGAAATTCCTGACTTTTACTTAGCTAATTCTCTTTCTCGTTCTTTCATTGTTTTATGATTTTCATACAAACGTGATAAGAACTTAGAAATTTCTTTTAAGATAGAATAGGTTGGTACTGCGACAATCATGCCAATGACCCCATAGATATTGCTTGATAACAAAAGTAATACTAAAATTGTTATTGGATGGACTTTCATCACGCCACCAACGATTCGAGGGTAGAGGATATTTCCATCCACTTGTTGAATGATTAGCATGTAAACAACTGCAATTAGCATTCTATGAGGATCCGTAAAGACATTGGCAATAATCATCGGAATCAAGCCAATACTTGGTCCCACATAAGGAATGAGATTGGCCAATCCTGAAAAGATGGCAAAGACCAAAGCATATTTCAAACCAATCACGCTATATCCGATAAAGGCCAAACAACCGATAATAATGGCATCAATTGCGACTCCACTAATATAGCGAGCAATTGTAGTATTCAAATTTTTTAAAAGACCTGTAATATGCAACTTGTCTCGCTTTAAAACAGTACGTTCAAGCATCGGCAAGAACTTGTGACCATCTAACAAAAAATAAATTAAAAATACAGGGGTCATGATAATAATCAAAACAGTACTAAAGAGCGCAGATAGGACACTTCCAACACTATTCGTTACACTATTTAGGATATTCTGTAGAATATCTACATAGGAGAGATTTAACTGTTGAATCGTCGCTTGAATATCTAAATTTTGAAAGGCTGGATAAGTAGATAAATCCACAATCAAATCTTGCAAACGACTATGACTTGTTGCAATCAAACTTGTCAGCTGATTAATCAAAATCGGTAAGAGATAGACTACCCCAATAACTAGCCCCCAAACCAAGGCGCACAAGGTTAGTAGAATACCAATGATACGGTTAATTTTGAAATACTTTTGTAAAAAATTTACAATAGGATTGGTCAAATAATATAAAAAGCCACCTAAAAGAAAGGGAATCATTATAGTGTTTGCAACGCTTACAAAAGGTGTAATAATCGCTCCCATCTCTCTCCATAAATAAAAGATAATGGTTAATAGTAAAATCTCACTGGTCCAAAAAAATAATTTATTCTTACGAAACATGAGGTACCTCCATTCATCTATTTTACCATACTTTCAAAAAAGCTTCTTTCTTATATCATGAAACTGGGAATATTTTTTTCTTTATGTTAGAATAAACTTACTATGAAAAAAATAATTTTAACTCTATTAACCCTATCCGTAATTGGCTCAGCATCTACTGTTGCTGCTCAAGATTTTAATATTGCTGCTAAACATGCCATTGCTGTTGAGGCAAATACTGGTAAAATTCTCTATGAGAAAGATGCAACTCAACCTGTCGAAATTGCTTCCATCACAAAATTGATTACGGTTTATCTTGTCTATGAAGCCTTGGAAAACGGAAGTATTACATTATCTACCCCAGTAGATATTTCTGACTATCCTTATCAATTAACGACAAATTCCGAAGCCAGTAATGTTCCTATGGAAGCTCGTAATTATACCGTCGAACAACTACTTGAAGCAACCCTAGTATCTAGTGCTAACAGTGCTGCTATTGCCTTAGCAGAGAAAATTGCTGGTTCAGAGAAAGACTTTGTTGATATGATGCGTGCAAAACTCTTGGAATGGGGAATTCAAGATGCTACTGTTGTCAATACGACAGGTCTTAACAATGAAACTCTAGGGGATAACATTTACCCAGGCTCAAAAAAAGATGATGAAAACAAGCTCAGTGCTTATGATGTTGCTATCGTTGCTCGCAATCTCATCAAAAAGTACCCACAAGTCTTGGAAATCACCAAAAAACCGTCTTCTACTTTTGCTGGAATGACAATCACTTCGACTAACTACATGTTAGAAGGCATGCCTGCTCATCGCGGTGGTTTTGACGGACTTAAGACAGGAACAACAGACAAAGCTGGTGAATCTTTTGTTGGTACTACTGTCGAAAAAGGCATGAGAGTCATCACAGTCGTCTTAAATGCAGACCATCAAGACAATAATCCTTACGCTCGTTTTACAGCTACATCTTCACTAATGGATTATATTTCTTCTACATTTACACTTCATAAAATCGTGCAAAAAGGCGATGCCTATCAAGATAGCAAAGCCCCTGTACAAGATGGAAAAGAAGATACGGTCACTGCAGTGGCCCCAGATGATATCTATCTAATTGAACGTGTTGGAAGTCAATCTTCCCAATCTGTTCAATTCACTCCCAATTCTAAAGCAATCCCAGCACCACTTGAAGCCGGAACAGTAGTTGGACATTTGACTTATGAAGACAAGGACTTGATTGGTCAAGGTTACATTACCACAGAACGTCCTAGTTTCGAAATGATAGCGGAAAAGAAAGTTGAAAAAGCTTTCTTCTTAAAAGTTTGGTGGAATCAGTTTATTCGTTTTATCAACGAGAAATTATAAAACATACTGAGCAAAAGATTGCTCCAAAATAGAGACAGAGCAAAAAACTTTAAAGTCAAAAACGCATAATATCAAGTATTAAAAAACTTGATATTATGCGTTTTATCGTGGAAAATTTTTCTAAATTTCTCACTCAAATTAAATTCTAGCCCAGCCTATTTTGAGACATTTTTCATTACTTCTGGAAGATAACTGCTGATTCCCGTCGGCAATACCACATAATGTTCTTGAGCTAGTTCTTGGGCTATGGCTGAATGAAGATGAGTCGCTACGATTACACGCTCATAAAGGCTGGCTTGTTTAAACTGGCCTGCAAATCCTGCAATCATTCCAGCCAGAGTATCTCCCATTCCCCCAGTCGCCTGATAGGGACCGCCAACCTGTAACTGGTAATAATCAGATTGGCCAGCTTGCCAAATACGAGTAGCTGGACCTTTCTCTACCAAAATTGTTCCTTGAGGGAAGGAAGTTAGGGCACTAGCCGTTGCATCTTCGTTTTGCTTTTCAATAGCAATACCAGACAACTTTTCCCATTCTTTTTGGTGGGGAGTTAGGATAAGCTGGTTAGACGGAAATGACAAACTTATTCTAGCAAGAATAGTCAAAGCACCTCCGTCTACAATCAAAATCTGATTCTGTCTTAAGCTAGTATAGACCTCTTTGACTAAATCTTCTCCAAAAGCATCATCCCGTAAACCAGGCCCCAGCAAGACAACTTCTGCCTTCTCCAATTGCTTTTTTAACAATTGCTGGTCTTGAAGAGAAAAGGCCATAGCCTCAGGTAAATGACTGTGCAAAGCTGGGATATTTTCCCTATCTGTTCCAACAGTCACCAAACCAGCTCCACTTTTAACAGCTGCCAAAGCAGCCATGATGATAGCACCACCATAAGGATAAGTCCCACCCAGCAACAGCAGACGACCGTAGTCCCCTTTATGGCTGGTACGAGAACGTTCAATAATAACTTTTTCTAGTAGAGCTTGATCAATCACTTTCATCCTTTTTTCCTCAACTATCCTTTACCTGATTGTTTTAAGACAATCCGATACACTTTTTTATTCCACTCTTCCAAACCTTCTCCATCATGGTCAAGATAATACACCCTATCTAGTAATTGACTTGGAATAATATTTTCAAATTGGCTCTTATTATGAGTTGGAATAATGCAAATATACAACTCACTAAATAAATTCAACATGTCCTTAATTTTTGCAACATGGTAGCCATCAAAAATATAACCAGTAAGTTTAATCAAATCTGTATAGATAAAATGAAAGCTCACTCCAGGAATAAACTTGTCTTGTAATTCTTTCTCTGAAGGAGCTCGACCTAATAAACGCTCCATCGCTAATCGATAACCAGAACTTGTATTTGACCATCCTAACATGACATAGTCAAAATAATCTATCGGATCCGATGCAGCATTTCGACTATCCAAAACCAACTCCTCAGCATCTCGCCCAAAGGCTTTCACAGCAGATAAGAGCTGACCTGTTTTAAAGATAGAAATCGCTGCATCTATAGTCGTAGTATGACTACAGTAGTCTGAAGTCACTAACCTCTTATGTAGATCATAAGTCGAGGCTACTCTTTTATCTGTAGGGGTAAATGGTGGCAGAAAGGGATGCTGAAAGATGTAATCTAAAATCTCTTTTTTTAAACAAGAATCAGCACACTCAATACTTGTTTGACGTTTATGAAGTTTTTCGTAAGCTATAAATTTAGCAATTTTTTCTAATTCCCATTCTTGAATATTTGGATAATCAATTAGTGCTAAGTAGTATATTCCATCCCATTGTAAACTATATTCCCCATTATAAATTTTTAAAATCATCTAATCACCTCACTCCATTATACAACAAAAAGGAGGCGCAGACCTCCTTTTATAAACTTATTTCTAAAATTTAATACTCATTTCTGCCATTTCAGATATAGCTATAGAAAATACACTCTCTTCAGCGATTTTTCTCTTATTTTCTATCCAATGTCCGAAGTGCTGCTTGATAAGTTTGTTCCATCAGCATAGTAATGGTCATAGGACCAACACCTCCAGGGACTGGCGTAATATGGCTAGCAAGTGGGGCAACTGCCTCATAATCCACATCCCCACAGAGCTTACCATTTTCATCACGATTCATCCCAACGTCAATGACTACCGCACCTGGTTTGACAAAATCAGGAGTCACAAACTTAGCACGACCAATTGCTACAACAAGAATATCCGCTTTTGCAGCAACCTTAGCGAGATTATGGGTGCGTGAGTGAGTCAAGGTAACTGTAGCATTCTTTGCCAAAAGAAGCTGGGCCATGGGTTTTCCAACAATGTTTGAACGACCGATGACCACCGCATTTTTACCTTCTAAATCAATTCCATATTCATGAAACATTTCCATAATTCCTGCAGGTGTTGATGGAATCATGACTGGATGACCAGACCAAAGGCGTCCCATGTTTAGGGGATGGAAACCATCTACGTCCTTTTCAGGATCAATAGCTAATAAAACTGCCTCTTCGTCAATATGTTTTGGTAATGGTAACTGGACCAAAATTCCATGCCAAGCTGGATCTTGATTGTATTTGGCAATCAAGTCTAACAATTCCTCTTGAGTAATGGTATCTGGAACTCGCACAACTTCACTACGGAAACCAGCCGCAAGGGCTGACCTCTCCTTGTTACGAACGTAGACTTGGCTGGCAGGATTGTCCCCAACCAAAATCACTACCAAACCAGGTACTAGCCCCGTTTCTTCCTTTAATCTTTCAGTCTTTTCAGCCAGCTGTCCTTGTAACTTAGCTGCTAGAGCCTTCCCATCAATAATCTGTGTCATATCACTTCTCTTTTCTTTCAAATATCTTCCATTATACCAAAAACTGCCAGTCCCCTCTAACACTTCTTTCCTAGGCAATCCTATAGTTTCAAACTATAAGAAAAAGCTCGGGTCGAGCTTTTCACTAATCTTGTCTTGAAATTTTAAAATAGATTATAAAACCTTACTCAAGAAGTCTTTAGTCCGTTGTTCTTGGGTTTGTTCAAAAATCTGCTCAGGTGTCCCATCTTCAACAACCACACCGTCTGCCATAAAGATGACACGATCTGCCACCTCACGGGCAAATCCCATCTCATGTGTTACGATAACCATAGTCATCCCTGACTTGGCAAGGTCTTGCATAACAGCCAATACCTCACCTACCATTTCAGGATCCAAGGCTGAAGTTGGCTCGTCAAAGAGCAAAACATCTGGTTCCATAGCCAACCCACGCGCAATAGCAATCCGTTGTTGCTGGCCACCTGACAAACTCTGTGGATAAGCAGTTGCCTTATCTGGTAAACCAACTTTTTCCAAAAGTTCTTGGGCTCTCTTCTCAGCAACTTCCTTACTTTCACCTTTGGTCTTGATAGGAGACAAGGTGATATTTTCCATCACAGTCATATTAGGAAAGAGATTAAATTGTTGGAAAACCATGCCCATCTTCTCACGCATGGCAAAGAGGTCATTCTTCTTGTCCGTAATATCGACTCCCTCAAAGATAACCTTCCCCTTGGTCGCTTCTTCCAACAAATTCATAGAGCGAAGCAAGGTAGATTTCCCGCTCCCTGAAGGACCGATGATAACGACAACTTCTCCTCTTTTAATCTCGAGGTTGATGCCCTTCAATACTTCATTCTTTCCAAAGGATTTATGTAAATTTTCAATTTTTATCAAGGTTTCTGTCATTATTTCTTATCTCCTTGTCCCATACGTTTTTCAAAAGCTTTCAAGGCCACTGTCAAAATAGAAGTCATAATCAAGTAGTAAAAGGCTGCAAATAAAAGTGGTGTCAGAGGTAGATAGGTTGTTGTAGAAACTGTTGTAGCCCCATTCCACAACTCCATGACACCGATAGCTGATAAGAGAGAACTATCCTTGATAATCGTGATAAATTCGTTCCCCAAAGCTGGCAAGATATTTTTGATTGCTTGTGGCAAAATCACATAGCGCATCGCATTTTTAGGACGAATCCCTAAAGAATAAGCCGCCTCTAACTGACCTTTAGGAACCGCATTAATCCCGGCCCTAACAGTCTCAGAAACATAGGCACCACTGTTCATAGAAATAATCAAAATCCCTGGAATCAGACGAGAAAGATCAACACCCAAAATCCCAACCTGAATAGTCGGAGCATTGATATGCATTAGAGCAAAAGCAATCATAATCTGAACCATCATCGGCGTCCCGCGGAAAATCCAAACGTACAAGTTTGCAAGCCAAACAAGCGGTTTAAACTTTGAACGTTGCCCAAAAGCCAAGACAACACCCAAAATAGTTCCCAAAAAGACAACACAGATAGAAATGAGAACCGTCACAACAGCCCCATAGTTAAAATAAGGTAAATACTTAGGTAAAAAAGAAAAATTCATAGTCACACTGCTTTCTAAAATAGAATACTGTATGATTATAACATGTATTGAATTAAAATTCAAACTTTTTATCCGATTTATTCAAAAAAAACTTTCAGCTGGTAGAATTAGCGAGAAATCTTAGTTTTTTCTAGTCAAGTTGGCCTCCTTTATGGTAAAATAGTAACGATAAGAAATGAAGGAGAATCAAAATGGAATCACATTTGGTTAGAATCATCAACCGCCTTGAAGCAATGGCAAAAGACGGCGGAAATTTAAAACGTAATTTTGAACGCGAAGGAGTCGTTGTTGCAGAAGTTGCATACAGCCACGACGAAGAAAACGGCTCAATCTTTACCCTTCGTGATGTCGAAGCTCGCGAAACTTATACGTTTGATAGCATTGACTTAATTGCAATGGAGATTTACGAACTCCTTTACTAATGTAAAACAAGCTGGGATTGTCCCTGCATGTCTAACCAAAATCCTTTTTGTCTCACAAATAGGATTTTTTTATAGTCCAAATCCACAAAGATCTTCATTGTAACAACTTCTCAAAGCTGCAATCTTTTTACTTGCTTTACACCCCAATCCTGTTATAATGAGAGTATAGAAATTTGACTATTTTTGACCTTTGGACAGGTCAGGCTAAAGAAAGAAATGAGGTAGATGTATGCTTTGTCAAAACTGTAAAATCAATGACTCAACGATTCATCTTTATACCAATCTCAATGGAAAGCAAAAACAAATTGACCTCTGTCAAAACTGCTACAAGATTATCAAGACTGATCCTAACAATAGCCTCTTCAAAGGTATGACGGATCTGAACAATCGTGACTTTGATCCTTTTGGTGATTTCTTCAATGATCTAAACAATTTCAGACCTTCTAACAATACTCCTCCTACTCCCCCAACCCAATCAGGTGGAGGTTATGGTGGAAACGGCGGTTATGGCTCCCAAAATCGTGGATCTGCTCAAACTCCGCCTCCAAGCCAAGAAAAAGGCCTGCTGGAAGAATTTGGTATCAACGTAACTGAAATTGCTCGTCGTGGAGATATAGATCCCGTTATTGGACGCGATGATGAGATTATCCGTGTCATCGAGATTCTCAATCGCAGAACCAAGAATAATCCTGTTCTTATCGGTGAACCAGGTGTCGGAAAAACGGCCGTTGTCGAAGGTCTAGCTCAGAAAATTGTTGATGGCGATGTTCCACATAAACTCCAAGGTAAACAAGTCATCCGTCTGGATGTGGTTAGCTTGGTTCAAGGAACGGGTATTCGTGGACAATTTGAAGAACGCATGCAAAAACTCATGGAAGAAATTCGCAAACGTGAGGACATCATCCTCTTTATCGATGAAATCCATGAAATTGTCGGTGCTGGTTCTGCGGGCGATGGCAATATGGATGCAGGAAATATCCTCAAGCCCGCCCTTGCTCGTGGGGAACTGCAACTGGTCGGTGCAACTACCCTCAATGAATACCGTATCATTGAAAAGGATGCTGCCCTAGAGCGTCGTATGCAACCTGTTAAGGTCGATGAACCAACAGTGAAAGAAACAATCACTATCCTCAAAGGAATTCAAAAAAAATACGAAGACTACCACCACGTTCAGTATACCGATGCTGCAATTGAAGCAGCTGCAACTCTCTCCAATCGCTACATCCAAGATCGCTTCTTGCCTGACAAGGCCATTGACCTCCTAGATGAAGCTGGTTCTAAAATGAACTTGACCTTGAATTTTGTGGATCCTAAAGTAATTGATCAACGCTTGATTGAGGCTGAAAATCTTAAATCTCAAGCTACACGAGAGGAAGATTTTGAGAAGGCCGCCTACTTCCGTGACCAGATTGCCAAGTATAAGGAAATGCAAAAGAAAAAGGTCACAGACCAAGATACTCCTATCATCAGTGAGAAAACCATTGAGCACATTATCGAGCAGAAAACCAATATCCCTGTTGGTGATTTGAAAGAGAAAGAACAATCTCAACTCATCCATCTAGCTGAAGACCTCAAGTCTCATGTTATTGGACAGGATGATGCAGTCGATAAGATTGCCAAGGCTATTCGCCGGAATCGTGTCGGTCTCGGTACGCCAAACCGTCCAATTGGAAGCTTCCTCTTTGTCGGACCAACTGGTGTCGGTAAGACAGAACTTTCCAAACAACTAGCTATCGAACTCTTTGGTTCTGCTGATAGCATGATTCGCTTTGACATGAGTGAATATATGGAAAAACACAGTGTGGCTAAGTTGGTCGGCGCCCCTCCAGGTTATGTTGGCTACGATGAGGCTGGGCAATTAACTGAAAAAGTTCGCCGCAATCCATATTCTCTTATTCTCTTGGATGAAGTAGAGAAAGCCCATCCAGATGTTATGCACATGTTCCTCCAGGTCTTGGACGATGGTCGTTTGACAGATGGGCAAGGACGTACCGTTAGCTTCAAGGATGCCATCATTATCATGACCTCAAATGCAGGGACAGGTAAGGCTGAAGCCAGCGTTGGTTTTGGTGCTGCTAGAGAAGGACGTACCAATTCTGTTCTCGGTGAACTCGGTAACTTCTTTAGCCCAGAGTTTATGAACCGTTTTGATGGTATTATCGAATTTAAGGCTCTCAGCAAGGATAACCTCCTTCAGATTGTCGAGCTTATGCTAGCAGACGTTAACAAGCGCCTCTCTAGCAACAACATTCATTTAGATGTAACTGACAAGGTCAAGGAAAAATTAGTTGACCTCGGTTATGATCCAAAAATGGGAGCACGCCCACTTCGTCGTACTATTCAAGACTATATTGAAGACGCAATCACTGACTACTACCTTGAAAATCCAAGTGAAAAAGACCTAAAGGCAGTTATGACCAGCAAGGGCAAGATTCAAATCAAATCTGCCAAAAAAGCAGAAGTTAAAACTTCTGAGACAGAAAAATAAATACTATAGAAAAGAAGTAGAAAATGAAAATTTTCTGCTTCTTTTTTACTAAAATAACTGTAATTTCTTGACAGCTTGCTCTTTGTCCATTATGATAATAATAACGATACTAGATAATGAGGAAAATGCAATGGCAAACCCAACTTTCGGAGAAAAAAAAGCGAATACAGACTATGTTGCACGCTATGGAGTGTATGCAGTTATCCCTGACGCTGAACAAAAACAAATAGTTTTAGTTCAAGCTCCTAATGGTGCTTGGTTCTTACCAGGTGGCGAAATTGAAGCAGGGGAAAATCATCAGGAAGCCCTAAAACGTGAATTGATTGAAGAGCTTGGATTCACAGCTGAAATTGGTGTCTATTACGGACAAGCTGACGAATATTTCTACTCTCGTCACCGTGATACCTACTACTACAATCCTGCCTACCTCTATGAAGCGACATCTTTCAAGGAAGTTCAAAAACCACTAGAAGACTTTAATCATATTGCCTGGTTCCCTATTGATGAGGCTATTGAAAATCTCAAACGTGGTAGCCATAAATGGGCCATTCAATCTTGGAAAAAACAGCATAAGATTGACTAAATCAAGCTACTTTATTCAAAAAGTGCTATAATAGTATTAGAAAATCGGAGGAAATGTTATGAAGCTTATCAATACGACAAACTCACACTCGCAACTTGTAAAAAGCCAGCTAGAGAGTACAGATGCAACCCTTGTTGAGGTCTATTCTGCTGGAAATACAGATGTTATTTTTACCCAAGCTCCGCTTCACTATGAAATCCTCATCTCAAATAAACACCGTGCTATTCGAGAAACTGAAATCGAAGCCATCCAAGAATTTTTCTTGAAACGTAAAATTGATAAGGACTCTATTGATGAAGCCAATATCAAAACCCTCTATTCAGAAAAATTAATTGGGATTTCGATTCCAATCAAGTAAAATTTTGGAGAGATTAGAAAGCTATTGAACCTTATAGACCAAACATAGGTTCTGACTTGCTTTTTAAATCGTCTCCAATTTTTTATCTTGAGATCTTATCATACAAGATTTTATAGACAAATAATAAAAAAGATTTGGTTCTGCTTCTCACAAAACCAAATCTTTTTTATTATTTTAGAAACGAATTGTTTCACGTGTTTTCTCATACGAGGTAACAAAGCGGTTGGTTACACCAGGCTCTGCCACTTCCAATGCTTGAGAAATCTTGTCAAATGAAGCGCGATAATCAAATTCTTTTTCAAAAATATCTAAAGCTTCGTTAAATGCTTCTTGAATACGTTCATCAAATGAGCGATAGCGGTTAGAATATTGCAATAGTTGTTCTGTCAAGGTTGCATACTGAACAATATTATAAGTTTCCGTTTCTAAAGCTTCCATATCATTCGTTGCAATCTCAAGCATGCGATTTACAACTTCGATATTGACCTGTGCTTCTTCAAGTTCAGCCATTAACTCTTCTGTATGGTTACTTGCTGTAAAGAACAACTGTAAGAAATTCTGAGGAATACCTGGAAGATTCCGTTTTTCCATATATCTCTTGATGGTATGGAGACGATTAACATATACATTTGCCTTTTGACGTGCATTGATATCATCTTTTTCAATCTGAGCAAGACGTTGACTAAGTTCAACTTGTTCATCCTCAATTTCTTTCAAAGTCGCTTGTAAGTTTTCCAAACGTTCTTCAAGTAATGAATATGGCTCAGAATGTTCCTCTTGTTCTGAAGTTAATTCTAATACAGATTCTTCCAAAGACTCTAACTCAGCTTGCAATCTATGAACATGACTTGCATCCGATTCAGAAAGTAAATAACTTTTACTCAAACGCTCAATGTCTTCTATCAATAAAGCATTATTTTCCTTCATGTGTTGAAGATAAGTAGGAAGTGTTGCTACTAAACCTTCTACCACTTTCTGTGCCGCAATTTCTCTTGTAAAGATATCATAAAGTGCATTAATCTCTTCTTGGATTTGAGTATTTTCGTACTCTGCATTATCCAATTCTAGTTTCGCAATATTCTCATGATTTTTCTTGAGAGCTTCATAAAGCAATTGGAAACGAGCTTCGATATCCGTTTCAGCAAAATAATAATTAGCATCTAAAAGCTTACGGTAGCCATCTTCTAAATCTTCCAACTGATCAGGTAGCTCTTTAGATAATGTTGTTACAACTGCTGGTATACGATCAACAATATGTGTCAAAGCCAAGATATGATTTTCAGCATTATCCAAAATCACAGCAGCTTCTACTGGGTCACCTGACGAATTTAAAGTTACAAACTGAGAAAACTCTGATTGGATATTTTCCAATTGTTTTTCGATTTCAGACAAACCTTGTCCATATTCTTCAGAATGATCAGCAACTCTGTGTTGCAACTCTTCAAACAAGTCCAAGGTATGAAGAACACGTCCACTATTTTTAGACTCTTGTTTCTCCAAATCTGCCAAGGCATTGCGAATTGCTGCAATATCTTCTTCAATCAAGGTAATTTGGCTCTCGATTTGATCAATTTGATGACTGGCCTTGAAAAAACGGAATGAGTTGTTATAACCTTCTGCCTCGAAAAGATTATTTTCGATATCGGCAAAAGAGTTAAGAGATAAGTCAACCCATTTTTGGTTCCATTCACGGAAAGTCACCTGACTTTGTCCAATCAAGTGCATATTTTTTACAGCTTCAACTTCATCATTAACTGGAAGATTGTAAAGCTCTTCTTTTTTCTCTTCTAAAATTGCTAGTTTACTTTCATTGCGTTTCCTTACATAGATTGCGATAGCATAGGCAATGACCAATAAAACTGCAACTGCAATTATCAAATAAATTACTAGTCTAGCAGACATATTAAACTCCTTTTTTACTTGAAACAATCGTAATGATTATATCATATTTTTTAGACCAAGGGAACTACTTCTCCCGATTTTTTAGACATCAAGTGTACTATAGACAGCATTTTCTTCGATAAACTCACGACGAGGCTCTACTCTATCCCCCATCAACATATCAAAGATTTTATCTGCTTCTGCAGCATCATCCACAGAAACTCTGGCCATCAAGCGATGTTCAGGATCCATGGTTGTTTCCCACAATTGGTGGTCATCCATTTCACCCAGACCTTTATAACGCTGAATGGTTGGTTTGGCACGTCCTTCACTGTGGCGTGCCAAGGCCTCTTGGAGTTTGATTTCTTGATCTGCACCTGGCTGGATGTATTCTTTAATCTCGCTTCCAACCTTGACACCATAGATTGGTGGTTGGGCGATATAAACATAACCAGCTTCTAGGATTGGTTTCATATAACGATAAATCAAGGTTAAAAGAAGGGTACGAATGTGGGCTCCATCGACATCGGCATCGGTCATCAAAACGAGTTTTTGGTAACGAGCTTTTGAAACATCAAATTCTGCGCCAAATCCTGTTCCCATCGCTGTGAAAAGACTACGAATTTCTTCGTTAGCTAGAATCTTATCCATACTTGCCTTTTCAACGTTCAAAATCTTACCGCGGATTGGAAGAATTGCCTGAAATTCACGGTTACGACCAGATTTGGCTGATCCACCAGCTGAGTCTCCTTCGACGATGAAGAGTTCTGTTTCAGCAGGATTGTTAGAAGAACAGTCTGCTAGTTTCCCTGGAAGGTTGGAAATTTCCAAACCAGATTTTTTACGAGTAACTTCACGCGCACGCTTGGCAGCCACACGAGCCTTAGCAGCTAAAATCCCTTTTTCTACGATACGTTTGGCAATCTGTGGATTTTCCATGAGGAAATCGGAGAAGGCATCACTGAAGAGACGATTGGTAATCTTGACCACTTCGCTATTCCCCAGTTTGGTCTTAGTTTGTCCTTCAAACTGTGGATTTGGGTGTTTAACTGAGATAACTGCAGTTAAGCCTTCGCGAACATCTTCCCCTGTTAGGTTGTCTTCATTGTCTTTTAGTAACTTATTCTTACGAGCATAATCGTTGATAACACGTGTCAAGGCTGTACGGAAACCTTGTTCATGCGTTCCACCTTCATGTGTATGAATATTATTGGCGAAACTCATGACATTTTCATGGTAACCAGTTGTGTACTGCATGGCTACCTCAACTGTGATATCATCCATCTCACCGTCTGTATAGATTGGTGTATCAAAAATCACATCCTTGTTCTCGTTGATATATTCAACGTAACTAGCAATCCCACCTTCATAGTGGTAATGCTTAGTTTGTTCTAACCCCTCACGCTTATCTGTGATGGAGATTTGAAGACCACGATTTAGAAAGGCCAACTCTTGAATCCGTTTATTTAATTTATCGAAATCAAAGGTTGTTGTTTCAGTGAAGATTTCTGGGTCTGGTGTAAAGTGAACTGTTGTTCCCGTTTTATCTGTATCTCCAACCACCTCAAGGTCTGCGACAACATGACCACGACGGTATTCTTGGTAATGAATCTTTCCGTTTTTGTGGACATGAACATCTAATTGAGTTGAAAGGGCGTTAACAACTGAGGACCCCACTCCGTGAAGACCACCTGAAACCTTGTAGCCGCCACCGCCAAACTTTCCTCCAGCGTGAAGGACAGTAAAGACAGTTTCCACGGCAGGTCGGCCTGTTTTTTCCTGAATATCGACTGGGATACCACGCCCATCATCGACAACAGTAATTGAATCATCTGGCTCAATAAAGACTTGAATATGGCTGGCAAATCCTGCCAAGGCCTCGTCAATTGAGTTATCAACAATTTCCCAGACTAGATGGTGAAGACCTTCTTTTGAGGTTGACCCGATATACATCCCTGGACGCATACGAACAGCCTCTAAGCCCTCTAAAACTTGAATTTGACTGGCATCATAATCCTGTGCCTGCAGATTTTTGATTTCTTCTGTCATCTTATTCCTTTTTCTTACATGTCTAATACTTGTCTTAAATTCACGATACTGGTAAACAAGTGGGTATCCAATCCTGCAGCTTGACCTGCTTCGATATCAATCAGCCGATCACCAATGACAAGCCCAGAATCAATCTGATACTTCTCTCTTAAATAAATCATAGACTCAGGATCTGGTTTTCTCTTAAAGCCTGAGTTAGAAGTCACTACTTCCGTAAAATAAGTTGCTATGGAGGTTTTTTCTAAAATTTCCAAGACCTGGTCATTTCGATGAGAGACCAAAAAATGACGCCCACCTTGATTTGAAATATCCTCCAATAAGTCAGAAACTCCATCAAATAAAATCGGGTGTTCAAGCTCTCTGGCTTCATTTTCCTTGTACTTTTCTAAAAAATGCTCTAAGTTGGGAGCGAATGTCTCAATTGCAAAATCAGTAGAAACCTTTAAAGCTTGATAGACACTGTCATGGTCTTGTCTGATACCATACAGTGCCAATGTTTCAACAAATGCAGCTGTTGAAGTTTCATAATTATCCAGTAAAGTTCCACCTAAATCCCAGATATAATCGTGATATTTCATAGCTTTCATTATACCATTTTTTCGTTAAAAAAGCGATGATTTCCCTGAGTTTTCCACATAAAAAAACGAGAGATTAACTCCCATTTTATTGATTTTTACCAAAGACATCTCGATAGAGCATTCCAATTCGTAACCCCTCTGCGTCTCCTCCTAATTGCTCTACCAACTCGTAAGCAAAAGCAAGAGCTGTAGAGGGACCTCGACTGGTTGTCAAATGACCATCTACCACTACTGTTTCCTTGACATATTGACCATAAAGGATTTGCTCTTGAACGCCATCATAGCAAGTGTACTGCTTATTTTTCAATATCCCTGCTTGATTGAGGGCAATTGGCGCCGCACAAATGGCTGCCAGTTTCTTTCCTTCTTGTTCGAAACTTTGCAATTCTTTAATCAAGGCCTGATTATCGCGCAAATGTGCAGAACCAGGCATCCCTCCAGGAAGAACAATCATGTCATAGTCTGATAAATCACCCTCAAAGACACGATCTGCTGTGACTTGGATTGCATGTGAACCCGTCACTTGCTCTTCAAAACCAACCATATCACAAGTGATATTTGCTCGACGCAAAACATCCACAACTGTCAAAGCTTCAATTTCTTCAAAGCCCTGAGCCAACATAACTGCTACTTTAACCATGATTTTCTCCTTATTTGATTCGTTTTAATACAACCTTTTTCCGCTTGAATCGGACTTTTCCACTCTTTTCTTCAGCTAGATTAGTCTGGTAACTCATCGATAAAAGCAAGCCAACACCAATCAAATTACTGATAATAGCCGATCCCCCTTGCGAAATAAAAGGCAGTGGAATCCCAGTCAAAGGAAGCAAGCCCGTCACAGCGCCGATATTCTCAAAGATGTGGAAGAGCAACATCATAATCAAACCTGTGGAAATATAGGTGTAGAACTGGTTATTTGATTTGAGAGTAATCTTCAACATACGGTAAATGAGCATGAGGTAAAGGGCGATAACAAGGACAGAGCCAATAAAGCCAAAATCTTCTGCGATCACCGTGAAAATCATATCCGACTCACGAACTGGAATAAGCAGATTAGAAGCATTAAAACCTTGTCCAAACAAGCCACCGCTTCCAATGGCAATCTGTCCTTGAGCCTGCTGGTAAGTGGTTGTTTGGGCAAAGTCGAATGGATTGAGCCAAGCCAAAATTCGATTAATTTGGTAGGTCGGCATCCCCAGTTGATGGAGAAAAGCCCGACCACCCTTACTGATAAAAATGGCTAGAAAACCAGCAACTCCTGTTACAGCAGTCACAAATACTGGAATAATAATTTTCCAAGAAACCCCTGATAATAAAACGATTCCTGAGAAAATAGCCACAAAAACCAAAGCCGTCCCCAAGTCACTTTGAAGTGCCAAAAGAACTAGGACTGGAATGGTAAAGAGAATCATCCAAAAAATCAACAAGAGGTCCAGTGGAACTGTTCGTCTCCATTCCTTATGTTTTTTTGTAAACTGGACAATCACACGAGCCAACATGAGGATATAGGATATCTTCATAAATTCTGACGGCTGGAACAAGGTAACACCATTTACCGATACCCAGTTTTTGGCACCTGTTGATGCCACTAGGCTTGGATTATAAAAGACAATCGGCAAGACCATAAGTCCCAAGCCTAAAATATACAGAAAGGGGGTCACTTTCCAAAGAAATTCTGTATTAAAGAGCATGACCACAAAACCAATCACAAGCCCCAAGGCAATCCATGCGACCTGCTGCCCTAAAATGGGCAGAATATTGTTTGGATAATCATGACTAACAGCTATATAGATAGCCACCACGCCAATAACCAGTAGAAAAAATACTGGCAATAGCAAACTATAATCGACTCTAGAGTCGAGAGAACGTTTCATATACACTAACCTTATACTTTCATACAATACTATTTATCAAAGTTCATTTAAAAATTTATCAATAGCTTCATTAACTTCAGACCGAGAGAGGGTTTTAACAGTCGCTTCTTTTGCGAGAGATACCACTATTTGTTTGCCATATCTCTTTCCGACAATTCTCCTATCCAGAATGAGAGTTAAGGAACGTTGGTGTTCGCGTCTCATACTTCTTCCCAAAGCCTGTTTTAAACGAATAATAGCCATTGGCAATTGATAATCATAAAAGGCATTTTTCCCTTCTTGAATCAATTCCTGATTGATTTTTTTCGTCAAGGGCTCTTGAGGATTTTGGAAAGGAAGTCTTGGTACAACTTGAATCACAAAAGGATGGCTTGAAAAGTCAACTCCCTCCCAGAAACTTGCTGCACCAAGCAGAATTTGTTGTTCACCTTTTTCAAAGCGTTTCTTTAGCTGATGAACATCCCCATTTTTATACTGGGCCAAGTGGCTAACTGGAAGTAAATCCGATACTGCTAGAAGCATATCTTTAGCAGTAAAGAGAACCAAAATCGGTTGTTGGAAAGCTTGAACATCCATCAGCAAATCAGCTACCTCTTTGGCATAGACTTCTAAGGAAGTTTCTGTCACCAGAGGGAAATCTTTGACCAAGACCACTTCTTGATTCTGTTTTTTACCAGCTTCAATCTTGACAAATTTAGCTTCAGGATAGCCTAAAAGGTCTGCCAAAGAAACTCTCTGACTAATCTCAAGAGTAGCCGACACTCCCAAGACTTGACATGAATCAGGCACTAAAGAAGATAGAAGAATACGACCTGATTTTGTAGAAGAAATCTGAATTTTCTTTTGACTCGTTTCAGTTGCTTCAAGCCAGTAATCTCGGTCAGCTGTAAAATAGCGAACCAACTCCTCAAAGTCTTCTACTTCTAATTCTGAAAAATACTGGTTGAGATTGGCAAGAGAATCTAAGATATTTTTCCGAGATTTTCCAGACTGAAATTGTTCTATCAAGTAAAGACACTCAAAGCGAATACTTTCTAGTATTCGTTGCTGAACCTTATTTTGCTCGTCCAGTAAAGCCTTATCAAGCAAATCGATAATAGACTGGATATCGTAGGTCTCTTGAAGTAGATTTTCTATAGCCAACAAGATCTTTTGAACTTCATCAATAATCAATAAACGATCGCTGACAAATTCAGGATTATCTTCTAGTCTGGTTACAAGATAGGCATGATTGGTCACTAAAAGCTTGCAGGTTTGTGCCCTTTCTTGACTACGTTTCCAAAAATCTTCCGTCACAAATAAGCTCTTTGATGATAAATTCCCGTCATGACGAAGATCTGTCAGAAAATGTTGGTAACGGTAGAGTTGCCCAATTTCATCCAAATCTCCTGTATCTGTCTCAGTCAGCCAGACCAAGAGTTGCATTTTAAAGCGTCTAAATAAGCGATTTTCATCATTTTTCTGCAAGGAATGATAAAAGGCATCCAACTTCAGATAATTGTGCGGTCCCTTTAAACTATGGATATCTATATGGAACACATCCTTAAGACGTTTACCTTCTTCTTCCATGATCTGATTTTGAAGAATCTTTGTCGGAACGCTAAGGACAATCTGACGATTTTCCACTTGGGACAAAGCAGGTAAGAGATAGCCATAGGTTTTCCCAATCCCAGTCGGGGCTTGAATTAATGAAACAGGCTCATCTTTCAATAGCAAGCTAATCTCTTTAGCAAAACTTTCTTGTTCCTCCCTCACTTCAAGGTTCAACAGAGAAATATTCTTAGAAAAATCTTGAGATAATTTTCGCGGCTTCAGAGGAGCTGCAGTTTTCTTGAAATATAGTCCTTGAACTTCAAATAGATCTGAAGAAGTCAGGATAGATTGGTTGCGATAAATTTCTTCAATAACCAGGTAGGACTCATATAAGAGAGCGTCAGCCATTTCCAGCAAGCGTTCCAAGAGTCCTTTAGGAAGTTGGGCCATCTTTTCTCGTAAAAAAAGAAGTAATTCCGCAGTAGCTTGGGCATCTGAAAGGGCTGTGTGGGCGTGTTTTAGAGGAATTCCTAATTCTCGACACAAAATCGGCAAACTATATTTTTCCAGTTCAGGAAAAAAGACCTGGGCCAATTCGACCGTGTCAACACGAGGATTTCTTAGTTCATAGCCTTCAAAAAATAAATTTTCCGCCAAGAGATTGGCATCAAACTGAACATTATGGGCTACAAAAATCCCATCCTCCACCAAGTCAAAGATTTTTCTAGCAACTTGCGAAAAATCAGGTGCTTGCGCCAGACGTTGGTCTGTCAATCCTGTCAGTTCTTTGATATGAGCATCTAAGGGTTCATGTGGATTGACATCCGTCGTATAGTGATCAACGATTTTTCCGTCCTCAATCACGACAATTCCCACTTGGATAATTTTAGCCTTACTACCTGTGCTAGTTGCCTCTAAATCCACCACAACATAGCGATTACCAATCGTTTTCATTATAAAAAATTATACCAAAAAAAGGGCCATTTGGCACCTGCAAACATGGGATAATTTTCAAACTCAAGAATACTACTTAGCTTAAAAATCCTATCAAGTAGAGCATCCTATCCTGCTTATACTCTTCGAAAATCTCTTCAAACTACGTCAGCTTCGCCTTGCCGTATGTATGGTTACTGACTTCGTCAGTTTCATCTACAACCTCAAAGCAGTGCTTTGAGCAACCTGCGTCTAGCTTCCTAGTTTTCTCTTTGATTTTCATTGAGTATTATTTTTTGAAAATGGTGAAGAAATAAGAAAAAATTGAGAGAAGAAATCTTTGCATCTTCCTTCTCTCAACTATCCATTTACTTTATTTAACCATATCAGGATCGTAGTCATAAAATCCTGTATCAAGGAAACGGTTTTTAGGGTGTAACTTGCGCACTTCTTCATCCAGCAAGAAGGATTGGTCATGGCTAAAGTTGCCCTCTTGGATCAAGCTACGCGCTTGGATAAAGAGTTTGGCAATCTCAACAAAGTTTTGACCTGGAGTATAAAGTCCTTCTAATTTCCAATGAGTAAAACCATGCTCTACCAATTCTGTCAATTTGGTCATCAAATCAAGGTCATTGTTGGCAAAAATATGGGTACCATGATTGTCTTCAAAGATGGAATAGTGGCTTTCAGGGTCACTTGGCTCAGCCAAGAAGAGGTCACGTTTACGCGTTTTTTCATCATCGATATGCGTAAAGTTATAGTAGTTTTGCAAGAGTGGACGTTTAGAATGGTGAATAACACTAGCACCGTAAACCAAAACTTCAGCAGGAATTTCCAAAATCTCTGGCATTTTGAAAAGTTCAGCTGATGGAATTTCACGCGCCAACACAGCCTCAGAGGCACCAGCCTTTTGTCCCCAGAAGTTAATCTGACGACTGCTAGTCACCATTGTAGAAGCATCGTAGATAGTCTTAAATGAATAACCATCGCGATTGACTACGTAAAAAACGCCTGCATCCCCAATTGTAATGTAATCTGTCTTGATTTCTTCCAAGAAATCGAGGAAAGGCTTGATACGGTCCATCATATCTTGGTGCATGAGGGCATTGACTGCAACAATCAATTCCTTATCAGCATCATGAACCAGCTTAGCGATTTCACGCAATTGGTCATAACTAAAGGTTGTTGGCAGACGAAGGCCAAAATCTTTCTCGCCAACATAGATACGGTCCACGCCAGCTTCGAGCAGTTGTTTAACTTGTTCAATACTTTCAGCGGTTGCTGTAATAATAATCTTTTCCATAAGAAAAATTATACCACATTTCTAGCAAATCAGCCAAGACTTATCAGAGTTTTACAAATAGGGACAATTTCCGTAACTTCTCAAAGTGACTTCCAGTTGCCTGACCAAAGTGGGAATTAGTCTAATACTCTTCAAACCACGTCAGCTTTATCTGCAACCCCAAAGCAGTACTTTGAGCAACCTGCGGCTAGCTTCCTAGTTTGCTCTTTGTTTTTCATTGAGTATAAAACGGATTTTTATAAGAATAACTAGATGAAAGGCAGCCCCAGAAGCATGAGAGAGCTCGTCAGTAACAATTTACTTTGTACACTATCCATAAATAGCAAACATCTCAAGCTCCATTAATTTTCAAAACATCATAGATAAAATCTAGTCCAAAATTTAAGCAATTGGTGCTGTAGGATTTATACATTGTTATAAATTTCTAGTCGTTTTGTTCTTATGATAAGAAAAATGGCATAGAAAAAGCGAGTATCTCCAGCTACGGAAATACTCGCTTTTTGATAGTTAGAAGTGGTTTTTTTGCTCAGCCTCATTTCTTTTTATAAAATTTATCAAGCAAGCGACCAACTATCTCATCTTTTTTCTATCTCTACCAATATGCGTGACAGGTAGTAATGATAGCCAAAAATAGCAAGACCAAGCAAGATGATAAGAGCTCCTACTCCCAAGCTGATTGCAAGGACAGGAGAAAGAGACTTAACTA
The DNA here is from genome assembly GCF_047462815.1 of Streptococcus mitis. Lineage (GTDB taxonomy): Bacteria > Bacillota > Bacilli > Lactobacillales > Streptococcaceae > Streptococcus > Streptococcus mitis_DO. The sequence goes on along the minus strand of NZ_JASHFB010000001.1, from coordinate 35,200 downwards.
AGAACAAGCTACCAATGACTAAAATCATTAAGATAGCACTATAAATTAAGAGTAAAACTATTGCTACTATACGATTTGAACGATTCACCAAGTCCGTAATGTTACTCCAATTGGTTGACAGATTTTTAACGTCCTTAAAGTAATGGTGGCAAGAAAGGATGACACTGGCAAGGGTCCAGACTACAAGAAGGTAAATCATCGAAAGGATGGGCAAGCCTAGGTATAGAGAAAGACCAAGTAAAGTCACGATAGGTAAGAAGGACTGGACAGCAAAGATAATCCAAAATTTCACTTTCACATAACGAGCAAAGTCAAAGGGCAAACTCTTAAGAAAATCAACATTTTCCCTCTCCAAGGATAAGGCAATTGAAGGCAGGCTGGTGATATTGTTATTGACAACAGATATAAAAAGAGCTATAAAAAACAAGGGTAACCAGTATGGAGGATGAATGTCCGGAACTATCTGAGAATCTCGGATATTGGAAATCAGACCGATCATCATGAGATAAGGAAGGAAAGCACTTGTAAAAAGCACTGTAATCACGCCAGTCCCCTGTCCCAAAACGGTGAGGTGGTAGCGTAAAACCATACGGAAAAAGCCCTTTTTAGTAGTTGAAAGCCCCTCCTTACTGCGACGTTCTTTCTTGACCTTCTCCTCACTATTAAGCAGAATCACGTCATAAAAACGAGGAAAAACCTTCTTTTTGGTCAGGTAAAGCAAGAAGACAGTTAGAGTTATCCAAGCGAGCAGACCCAAGATGGCTTCTGTCGAAAAAGGCTCCACTGCTATTTTGTAAAAGAGATGAAGAGGATAAAGGAGAAATGGAATGTCTCTAACTTTGTCAACAATACTTCCAGAAGTCGACTGTAGAAAGAAGACAAATATTAAAGGTGTGAGAACTCCTATCCCAATCATCACATTCGAAAAAATAGACTGATACTTTCTAAAAAGCGCAGTTTGAGCCAAGAAATGTACTGCCACTACCATCACTAGAGCCACAGAGACAAATAATAGAGCCAAGGACAGGAACATCAAAGGCAAACCCAGCCAAAGAGAAGGTGCTAGCCTAATGTAGAGGACTAGAAAATAAGCTAGGATTGGTATAATTCCAGGCAGAGCTGGCAAGAGGACAGACAGTCCTTTAGCAATTATAATCTCTGATTCTTTAAAGGCATAAGGCCTATACGATACCAAGTCCTTACTCTCATAAAAGACATTGTAAAAGGCAGTTAAAGAAGTTGAAAAGGCAATCACTAGTAAAATAGCAACCATCGTACTAAAAAGACTGGGCATTTCCTCAAAAGGAAAACGAAAGGCTATATTTATAAACATGATGAGCATCAAGAGACTGGAAAAAATGTAAGAACTTAGGACTCTAGCGGAAACATTTACTTTTTTCCCAGGATTCTTAGCCTGCTTCTTTCGTAGGTTAGCCAGATTAGCTTCTTGAGATGAATAGAGGATATTGATATCCACTAATTTTTTAATGACCTTGAGACGCATCTGAAACCTCCTCTTTTCTACCAGCAAGGCTAAGGTAGATACTTTCCAAAGACTGGTCTGGGTGATCTTTTCTCAAGTCCTCTACGCTACCACAATAAATCAAATGCCCCTTTTTCAAAATGGCAATCCGATCACAGACTTGCTCAGCTACCTCTAGGACATGAGTTGAAAACAAGACCGTCTTGCCTTTTTGTGCATGTTCCTTCATCATTTGCTTCAAATCAAAGGCCGCCTGGGGATCCAAACCAGTCAAGGGTTCGTCCAAGACCCAAATATCAGGATCAGACAAGAGTGCTCCGATGACAAAGACCTTCTGACGCATTCCGTGAGAAAGAGTTTCAATGACCTGATAACGATTTTCAGCAAAATCAAAAACGTTCAGTAGCCTAGCTAGACTAGCTTCCAAGTCAGAGCTGCTCAGATCATAGGATGAAGCAATCAATTCCCAAAATTCATTGGCCGTTAAACGCAAAAATAAGTCAGGCGAGTCTGCTACGTAGCCAATCTTTCGTTTGATCGCCAAGCGATTTTCCGATAAATCCTGACCGTCTACCAAAATACGACCACTGCTGGGCGAAATGATACTGACTAAGGATTTTATAGTAGTCGATTTTCCAGCCCCATTATGGCCAATCAAGCCCATAATCTCCCCATTTTCAATCTGCAAATTGAGATTGCTCAAGGCCTCTTTATCACCATACAACTTACTAACATTTTGAAATTTAATCATGGGACAACTCCTATCTTTATCTGTTTTATATACCATTATACTAGCACTTTGATACAAAAAAATCAACACTTTATCTTAAATCGTTAAAATAGTTTTCTTCTATTTTGCGCAAACGTTTGCGTTAGGAGATACTTTATGATAGAATAAAGAACAAGATTGACAAGTAAGAGGAAAAACAATGCAAAATCAAACACTCATGCAGTACTTTGAATGGTATCTGCCCCACGACGGTCAGCACTGGACGCGTCTTGCTGAAGATGCTCCACACCTAGCTGATCTGGGGATTAGTCACGTCTGGATGCCACCAGCCTTCAAGGCCACCAATGAAAAAGATGTAGGCTATGGGGTCTATGACTTATTTGACCTTGGAGAGTTTAACCAAAAAGGGACTGTCCGCACCAAGTATGGTTTTAAAGAAGACTATCTTCAAGCCATTCAAACTCTAAAAGCACAGGGAATTCAACCAATGGCCGATGTGGTTCTCAACCACAAGGCTGCGGCCGATCACATGGAAGCCTTTCAGGTCATCGAAGTTGATCCTGTAGACCGTACAGTTGAACTCGGAGAACCTTTCACCATCAATGGTTGGACTAGCTTTACCTTCGATGGTCGCCAAGATACCTACAATGACTTCCACTGGCACTGGTATCACTTCACCGGTACTGACTATGATGCCAAACGCCGTAAATCTGGGATTTATCTCATTCAAGGAGACAACAAGGGCTGGGCTAACGAGGAATTGGTCGATAATGAAAACGGTAACTACGACTACCTCATGTATGCCGACCTAGACTTTAAACATCCTGAAGTCATCCAAAATATCTATGACTGGGCTGACTGGTTCATGGAAACAACTGGTATTGCTGGTTTCCGCTTGGATGCCGTCAAACACATCGACTCTTTCTTCATGCGCAATTTCATCCGTGATATGAAGGAAAAATACGGTGAAGATTTCTATGTTTTTGGTGAATTTTGGAACCCAGACAAGGAAGCCAATCTAGACTATCTTGAAAAAACGGAAGAACGCTTTGACCTTGTCGATGTTCGTCTCCACCAGAATCTCTTTGATGCTAGCCGAGCTGGTTCCAACTATGACCTTCGTGGCATTTTCACAGATAGCTTGGTTGAACTCAAGCCCGACAAGGCTGTAACCTTTGTCGACAACCATGATACCCAACGAGGACAAGCCCTTGAATCAACTGTTGAAGAATGGTTCAAACCAGCAGCCTATGCCCTCATTCTATTACGTCAAAATGGACTGCCATGTGTCTTTTACGGAGACTACTATGGGATTTCAGGGCAGTATGCTCAACAAGATTTCAAAGAAGTTCTTGACCGCCTCCTAGCCATCCGAAAAGACTTAGCCTATGGAGAACAAACAGACTACTTTGATGAAGCTAACTGTATCGGTTGGATACGTTCAGGTGCTGAAAATCAATCCCCAATCGCAGTCCTTATCTCAAATGACCAAGAAAACAGTAAATCAATGTTTGTCGGCCAAGAATGGGCTAACCAAACCTTTGTAGACTTACTTGAAAACCACCAAGATCCAGTTACAATTAATGAAGAAGGTTATGGACAATTCCCAGTCTCAGAAAGATCTGTAAGTGTCTGGGCAGCTAATACTATCTAACAGACAATGATAATCAAGCCAGATCCAATCGGATTTGGCTTTTTAAGTATGAAAAAGACCTACCCAAATGGATAGATCTTTGTTTGTTTACAATTTACCTGCTACTGCATCCAACAATTCTTGAATTTTAGCTTGGTTGCTTCCTCCTGCCATGGCCATGTCTGGTTTACCACCACCACGTCCATCGACGATTGGTGCTAATTCTTTGACAAGGTTTCCTGCATGAAGGTCTTTTGTCTTGCTTGCTACAAGGACATTGACTTTGTCACCGATAGCGGCAACTAGGACAAGAAGATCAGAGTAGTCTTTTTGTTTCCAGTTATCTGCAAAGGTACGAAGGGCACCAGCATCTGATACAGACACTTGACTAGCAATGTAACGGTGACCGTTGACTTCCTTCACATCCTTGAAGATGTCACCTGCAGCTGCAGCTGCGGCTTTTTCTTTCAACTCAGCATTTTCTTTTTGAAGTTGACGAAGTTGTTCTTGAAGTCCTTCTACCTTGTGAGGTACTTCTTTAAGTTGAGGTGCTTTAAGAGTTGCTGCGACAGCTTTAAGAGCATCTTCTTGTTCGCGGTAGGCTTCAAAGGCTTCCTTACCAGTCACTGCCAAGATACGGCGAGTTCCTGATCCGATACCTTCTTCTTTGACAATCTTGAAGAGACCAATTTCAGAAGTGTTGCCAACATGGGTACCACCACAAAGCTCGATAGAGTAGTCACCGATTGTAACAACACGGACTTCTTTACCGTATTTCTCACCAAAGAGGGCCATCGCTCCCATTTCCTTAGCAGTATCAATATCTGTTTCAACTGTCTTCACTTCAAGAGCTTCCCAGATTTTTTCATTAACTTGCTGTTCAATCGCACGCAATTCTTCAGCAGTTACTGCTTGGAAGTGGGTAAAGTCAAAGCGAAGGAATTCGACTTCGTTAAGAGATCCTGCTTGTGTTGCGTGATTTCCAAGGATATTGTGAAGAGCAGCGTGAAGCAAGTGAGTCGCAGTGTGGTTTTTCATGACACGGTGGCGACGATTAGTATCGATTGCCAAGGTATATTCTTGGTTCAAGGCAAGCGGTGCAAGGACTTCAACAGTGTGAAGAGCTTGTCCGTTTGGAGCTTTTTGAACATTTGTCACAGTAGCCACGACCTTACCTGACTCATCCAAGATTTGTCCGTGGTCAGCAACCTGTCCCCCCATCTCAGCGTAGAATGGTGTTTCTGCAAAGATAAGTAAGGCAGTTCCTTCTGAAACAGCTTCTACTTCTGCATTGTCAGCCACGATAGCCACCAATTTAGAAGACAATTGGCTAGCATTGTAGTTGAAGACACTTTCTACAGTGATGTTTTGAAGGGTTTCATTTTGCATCCCCATTGAACCACCCTTGACAGCTGAGGCACGCGCACGTTCTTGCTGTTCTTTCATGGCTGCTTCAAATCCTTCACGGTCTACAGTCATACCAGCTTCTTCAGCGATTTCTTCAGTCAATTCAACTGGGAATCCATAAGTATCATAAAGTTTGAATACATCTGAACCAGCAATGACAGATTGACCTTTTTCTTTCAAGTCAGCTACGATGCCTTGGGCAAAATGTTGACCTGAATGAAGAGTGCGAGCAAATGACTCTTCTTCGCTCTTAACGATTTTTTCGATAAAATCACGTTTTTCAAGCACTTCTGGATAGTAGCTTTCCATGATTTTTCCAACAGTTGGAACGAGTTTGTAAAGGAAAGGCTCATTGATACCCAATTTTTGACCATGCATAGAGGCACGACGGAGCAAACGACGAAGAACATAACCACGACCTTCATTTCCTGGAAGGGCACCATCCCCGATGGCAAATGAAAGTGAACGGATGTGGTCAGCAATGACCTTAAAGCTCATGTTGTCGCCATCTTGGTCATAAACCTTACCAGACAATTTCTCCACTTCACGAATGATTGGCATGAAGAGGTCTGTTTCAAAGTTAGTCTTAGCACCTTGGATAACCGCCACCAAACGCTCCAAACCAGCGCCCGTATCAATGTTCTTGTGTGGCAATTCCTTGTACTCGCTACGAGGAACAGCAGGGTCTGCGTTAAATTGTGACAAAACGATGTTCCAGATTTCGATATAGCGGTCGTTTTCAATATCTTCTGCAAGGAGACGAATACCGATATTTTCTGGGTCAAAAGCTTCCCCACGGTCAAAGAAAATCTCTGTGTCCGGTCCAGAAGGTCCCGCACCAATTTCCCAGAAGTTGTCCTCGATTGGAATCAAGTGACTTGGGTCCACTCCCACTTCAATCCAACGGTTGTATGAATCTTTATCGTCTGGATAGTAGGTCATGTAAAGTTTTTCAGCTGGGAAATCAAACCATTCTGGGCTTGTCAAAAGCTCATAAGCCCAAGTGATCGCTTCGTCACGGAAGTAATCCCCGATAGAGAAGTTCCCCAACATTTCAAACATGGTATGGTGACGTGCAGTCTTCCCTACGTTTTCGATATCGTTGGTACGGATAGCCTTTTGGGCATTGGTAATACGTGGATTTTCAGGGATAATAGTCCCGTCAAAGTATTTCTTAAGGGTTGCTACCCCAGAGTTGATCCACAAAAGCGTTGGGTCATTTACAGGAACCAAACTTACTGATGGTTCTACTGAGTGACCTTTGGTCGCCCAGAAATCAAGCCACATTTGGCGTACTTGTGCACTAGATAGTTGTTTCATATTGTCTCCTTATTTACTTGTTTAATGTGATTGGCTTTCCAGCATTTCTACATAGTCAATCGCGACACAGAGGGAAATGACTAGGTCTGCATAAGCGTCCTCAAGAACCGTTACGCTATAGGTAGAGGTCAGATGGAAGAGTTCCTTCTTAATTTCCGCAATCAGCTGATCGCGCTCATCCAGCAATTTGAAATTCAAATCCCAGATATTGCCCTCGATACGAAGCTCCAGATTATCAAACTCATACTTATCTCGCCAGAAGGTCAACTTCTTGCGAATGACAAAACTCGAGCCATCCCGAAGCTGAATCTCAAAACGAGGAAGCAAGGTCAAGATTTCTTTACTGATCTGACTGACTTGTTCACCATTAACATCATAGATGGTAAAAGTTTTGGGAATCTTAAAAAATGATCCCTCTACCTGATAGGCGATTTCTCCCCTGTCATCCTTGATAGCGAAGCGTTCGCCTCCAAGACGAAACTTTTGTTTGACAAGAAATGTTTTCATCAACACCTCCAAAAATCAAAAGACAAGCTCATATCACGAAGGGCGAAAAACCGCGGTACCACCTTCATTCAATGAACTTGTCATTCTCTTATTCTTATGCAATTGTATGATTGAGTAGCATGACTTTCTAGCTTAGATGGCTCGCAGCACCGCCATTTCTCTGGACTAAGATAACTGAAAATCAATTCTCAACTTTCTTATTATAACGTTTTTTTAAGCTTGCGTCAACTGAAAATGATTCTAACCAATAGTAGTGAGTTAGGAGAGAAGATATTTTGAAAATTCACCTACTAGTTTTGAAATGTAAGTAGTAATATTTAATTTATTTCTAATACATTTCCCCTACTCTATACTCAACCCATTCCTTTTCCTTCACTGGGTAAATCTTAGCAACTTTTGTTTCCTCATCATATACCACAACAAAGTGCCCTTTACTATTCCAAAACTTACCTAAAATAGTACCATCATGTAAATCAGTACGTAACTTGCCCTCTTGACTTACTGCGCTTTCTGTTTGTACTGTTTTAGTCTCTTCCTTGCTATCAATACCAACAGTAACAAACCTTGACCCTATAATGATAAATAGACAAAACAATACAGCCCCAATCCCTACAAATTTAAACAAGTTCAAATCGCCATTATCTCTTTTCATGTTATCTTTTTATCTCTTTTTCTCTTTTGTGTTCTCTAAATATTAAATAATCTTATAAATAGTGTACTTCTTTATCAAAATCTAATTTCAAATCCAATTTTTTCAATAACTTCTTGGATTTCATCTAGCGATACTAAAAACCATTCTTTAGGAACAAAACTCTCTCCATTTGGCGCTATTAATTCTATGTCTAACTGCTTGTCTACAAAATAATGATGAAGAGTCGTTTCTAATTTTCGAGCGCTGAAATTCTGAACCTCAAAACTAGCTACTAAACGGACAGGAGCATAAAGATAGGTTCCTTCTCTTTCTGCATTTGCTAACCGTTTTGTAATTTGATCCTCTGTAAAACCGATTTTATAGAGATTACTGATATTGGCAATTTGAGGATTGCTACTCAAGGATTTCACTACATAGATATATCCAGTTGTAATTCGTTGACTTGGACTAATACCATTCATCACATCTTCTATCAATTCAGTTACCATTCGTCCATGTCGCGTTCTATCGTGTAAATTTGAGACAAAAGAACGGAGTAAGGCCTTTTTATTTTCTGTACCATTTTCATATACGAGATGAAGTTCAGCATTAGTATAGCCATTCTTGTCAGTGAACTCTTCTCCTTTAGAAACAACATAAACCATTACTCCATTATCCACATAGAACATACCAGGTTTAATTTCTTTTTCTTTTATCACATCAGACTTTCTGACTTGACGACGACCTTCACTAATTTCATCATGAACACGAATAAATAATCCCTGATAATCTTCAAAATTTCCCATCCGTTTACGTGTTCGTGTTTTATCACGCGCTTGAATCGTTCGTTTATAACGTGAGACATCAAATAACGATTTTTCAGCACTATTTACCGACTCAAACAATTCATCTGATAAAATATCTGTTAAACTAGCAGGACTTGAAATAGGGGTCTCGGACTCAACTATATCTATTTTTAGTAGCCCAAATTCATCATAAGGTTCTAATTTTTGGATGCTATCAGGAGATTTTCTAATACCATTTAATCGAGAAAATAAACTGCGTTCTTTAATATTTCTAGACTTTTGTGGCTCTTGTCCATTATTTACTCTCACCCAGTCTATAATTTCTAAAAATTTCTCTACTTCATGATCTGTAACTATTTTTTTCTTAGGTTTTAAAGGAGCTATTAAATGTTCGAAATCAGAATCATTAAAAATGTCAGTTAAATTTTTGAAATCAATCATTACCATTCTCCATCTTCAACTTCATCTGAGACAATTGTAACAAAGCATAAGCCAGTCTCTGTTCGTACGTATCGTTACTTGATTTATCTGGATGACGACCATTTTCATTCAAAAATTGCTTAATTTGAGGATAAAGAATCAAAAGTTCTTCTTCCGAAAACTCCATCTTCTGACCATCCATATAATCTTGTATTAGACGCAAAGTCGGAGCATCAATTTCACGTGATATAACTTCGTAAGCTCTCTGGAAAGGATTGATCTGATCAATTAAATCAATAGATAACTCATCAATATTCACAAATTTATCTGCCATTTTTAGAAAGTCTGTTTGCCCTACTCCCTCTTTCCGTTCAGCTGATTGAACTACCGATTGACTAATAAACTGTTGACGAACTTCTTCAACTTCAGCCCCACTTAAGTCAGGATAGATTTGTTTAATGATGGCTGGAATCATCTGCTTATTAATGACTTCTGCATCCGTTCCCGCAGCAATTGCAGTTTGGATACGCGGTTCTTGCAATATACTAGCACGTAAGTCATTCAAATCATTTTCTATGATATCCTTTGTTCTCTGTGTACTAGGCTCTTTTAAGCCTTTAACGAATATTTCGGCACCAGAAGATTTCTGGTCTTCTCGGTCTTTTCGTTTGAACTTGAAATTTGGCGCTAAAACAGACTCCATCAATAGACTAGCTGTAATGGCCTTCATAACATTATTCACAGCAAAGAAAACTTCATCATCTTGAGCATCTGGTTGAGAAATGAGATTGGTAAATTGAGCGTGTGACTTATTGGAACTATCGCGTGTTACTCGACCTATAATCTGAACAATTTCTGTTAGCGACTGACGATAGCCAATCGTCAAAGCATACTCAGCATAAGGCCAGTCAAAACCTTCTTTAGCCATACCAAGTGCGATAATGATATCGAGATCATCTAAACTGGTCATTTTGTTTAGGTAATCCTGTACTTTTTCACGTCCTTCTTCTGTGACAAGGTCTGCAACTTTCAATACACGACCTGTTTCCTCAGTAACTAACCATAATCCAGTCTTAGGATCTGGAACTGCTTGCCCTAGTTCATCTAAAATTCGGTCAACTTCATCATACTTATCCTTGGTTGATTCACCTGAGTTTACATTGGGAATATGAATGATAGTTTTCTTACTCGTGTCCAGTACTTCGTGCAAGGCATCTGTGTAACGACCACGATAAAAGTTATAACCCATGGCAAAACTTTTCAGATATTTGTACCCCTCCAACTGTTCATAATAAGTATAGGATACCTTATCAAATTTTTGCTCATCTTCAGGTGCCAAAATGGGTACAGAATCTCCACGGAAATAAGACCCTGTCATAGCTACTACATGGGCTGTTGAATTGGCTAATATGTTTCTTAAGGCATTTCCTAAAACTGAATTATCATCTTGAGATACATGATGAAATTCATCGATAGCTAGAAGAACATCATTAAAATCACTATCAGCTAGCTGTTCAAAGGCAAAACGCAAGGTGGCATGCGTACAGATTAAAGCTCTATCATCAGGAGACTCTGAATGCATAAAGTCTACAAACTGTTTTACCTTACTTTTACTGCTCCCTTGTTCAGTCAAATTATTTTTGGGAAGAACTTCCCAATCCCAGTAAAAACCATAATCTGTCAATTTTGTTGAACGAAACGATTTTCCAATAGATCTTTCTGGAACAGCTATAATAGCTTTTTTCAGACCTTGAGCATGTAATTTATCAAGAGCAATAAACATCAAAGCTCTCGACTTACCAGATGCAGGAGGCGCCTTAATCAATAAGTGTTGAGAAGTTCTCTTAGCATATACCCGCTCCTGCATTTCACGCATACCAAGTGCATTATTTGATTGACTAGCACCTGTACCATTGTAATTAATTTCAAATATATTTGAGGTCATTTCGCTTCCTTTTCTGTCATTTCTTTATACAGGTTCAATAAGACACTGAGCCTTTCTTCATCTGATTCAAAAGGCTTTTGCTGGTAGGCACGTTCTACGATACCATCAATTTTTTCATGTGCTTGACGAAGACGTTCGTTCATCGGTTTATTGGCTCCACCGTACAATTCAGCCAAGGTTCCACCTTCTTCTTCTCGAACATCTAGCATTTCAAAAACAGCTTCTTCAAGCATATTTTTCCGACTATCTGAAAGTTCTGGGATTGGGAATGTATTATAAACCAGTCCAGCTGAATAACTATATCGAGTTTCTAATTTCCCACCGATCGCTTGAAACCATTTTATATGCATTTTAGAAACAAGACATCCAAGTAGCCAAATTGGAGTATCATACACAATATAGCAACGATTTGAAATAATTGTATCGTCTCCCACAAATCCCATTGGTATATAATCTCTATCTTCTGAAGTAACAGCAGGAACTAACAGTTGAAACTTCCCTTCTATTTTCCCCTTAGAAAACATATCATCCCATTCACCACGTTGAACAAATTTCCATGGTGTGGATGCAGTTTCTCTTGTTCCAGCAGCCTTAGAATTCAGGCGTTCTTGCCTTACATTTTCAAATAATTGATGGAATTCCTGGATCTTATCTAATTTAGTATATTCATCTTGATCAATCCAAATAGTATATCTAAAATTTCCATTGATATACTCATCTGCTCCAATATACTTTTTAAAATACACTTCAGTTTCAGGATATCTTTGAACTAATTGATTTTTATCATCATTTGTCAGTATTAGATATTTACTTCTTGGCATATTCCCAAAGACTATTTTTGGAAAATTATTTAACTTCTCTGAATCATTGTGATTAGATACAATAATATCATCTGCAAAAGCTAGATAGGGATTTATATTCTTTCCATAACTCTCTCCCTTATCACTATATATAATTCTTTTCTTATCATTTTTATTTGAAAATCCAATGATAGTAACTGTAACCCCTGCATTATGGGCCGCGCTATTATTCCATTTAAACGATTGATATGCAAAGGAAATTTGGCCATATTGTAGAAGAACACTCCACAAAATTGAAACTTGTTCACCTTGATTTATTGAATTTGTTGTTACAAAAGCATATTGAGCATTTTTACCATAAATAAGGTGAGTTGCCTTATAAAACCATCCCGAAATATAATCTAATTTTTTAGAAGAAATTTCTGAACAAATCACATTTTCTAGTTCCTTCTTTTGTTCCAGAGTCATTTTTTTAGAGCCTATATACGGCGGATTCCCAAATATATAAACTTCGTCATCCGCCTCAGCATTCAACACAGTTTCCCAGTCAATTCTTAGGGCATTCCCACAGACGATATTTCCAGCTTCTCTTAAGGGGAGTAGTCTTGGATGGACATCAGCAAGCGCTTCATCCATTTCCACATTCATCTGGTGTTCTGCTATATACAAGGATAGCCTTGCTACTTCATGAGCGAAATCATCCAATTCAATTCCTGAAAACTGGGATAGAGAAATCTTAGATGCATCAGCAATCAATTCCCCTTGATAAACAGCTTTTTCATTTAAAGCTTCACGAATTTCTCGCTGTTTGACTAAGATATTAATCTCTAAACGACGCAGTTCTTTATAGGTAATGATGAGGAAATTTCCAGAACCACAGGCAGGGTCTAAAAATTTGATAGAGGCTATACGAGTGAGCAAATCCTCTAACTTGGGTAAGAGTTGTCGCAATTCCTTGCGACGATGGTCCTCACTAAAATCACCACCTCCTATATAGTAGTCAGCTCGTTCTTCTAATTCCATAAATCCTGCTCGTAAATTATCTAAAAACAGTGGTTTGATGACCTTCATAATATTGGGCACGCTAGTATAGTGCATACCCGATGTTGATCTTGCTTCTTCATTTGCCACCGTTTGGATCATGGAGCCCAAAATATCTGGATTGATTTCATTCCAGTTTAGCAATTCACCTGCTTCAATGAGTAATTGACGAGTTCTTTTATTAAAAATAAGGTCATGATGTGGCTCTGAAAAAAGCTTACCATTTACATAGGGAAAATCTGATAACCACGACTCAAAATCCTGACGACTAAATTCAGGCATATCTAAAACAGTAAATAGCTTTCTAACACACTCATTTAAGTCAGAACCATCTTCGGATGTCCTCATCTTAATAACATTTGTGAAAGCTCCCTTTGAGATGATATTTGTATCTTCTGCAAATAGTAGAAAAAGAACACGAATCAAAAATAGATTAAATGATTTACCATCAGTTTCAGTGATGGCTAGTTCAGGATTAATAGAAATTAGTTCGTCATAAAGTTTGGTGAAACGCTCTGCTGCTTTTACATCAGCAGGATTTTCCTTATCATAATCAATCTTTTCAATACCATTCCAAGGTAAGAAAAAGTCACAATGAGCTGGCAAATCATTAAAAGAAATTGCTAGAGTCAGCCCTGTCTGAGTATCCTTTGCATATAATTCTTGAAAATCTGTTGTAATAATAAATCTAGATTTACGAGCTTGCCCCTCCAACTCTTTATCAATCTCGGTCAGAGCAAGTAATGGCTGATTTTTAACTTTACGAAAATACAATTTATTTTTTATTATAAAATCCTCAGATGCCGCTTTACTTGCTCTTGTTATGGTCGTTTTAGTAATATCAAACAATGAAACAAAATCAACAATAAATGTCGATTGATTCAGATTTTCTACTAAAACCTTGGTTCTATCCTCAATCTCAGTGATATTTAATAACTTTTTAGCCATTAGATACCTCCAAGAAACGCAAAAAGCCTACTGGATTTTCAGTAGGTTTCAGTCTATTTTTTTTGCATTTTTTTATTGGGTTATATATATATATATATATGCATTTGCGTAGTCTGGCTCATTTTGAACTCCTTTAGAATTAAATTTTCAGAGATGCTATAAATAATTCTAATAACTCTCAACCTAAAACTATTATACCATGATTTCTCTTTTTTCAAAAAAACGAACCAGCTCTAACTGATTCGTTTCGTGACTGCTAACTGCTACTTCCGATACATTTTAAACTGTAGGAAGAGGTCGCTATATTTTCCTGTCCATTTATGGTCAAATTTCTCATAAACTTCTAGGTGTTTCATGGTTTCAGCATCAGGATAGAAGGCCTTGTCTTCTTTCTTCTCCTCTGGGAGCAATTCCTTAGCTGGTAGGTTCGGCGTTGAATAGCCGACATACTCTGCGTTTTTGAGAGCATTTTCAGGTTTCAACATAAAGTTGATAAAGGCATAGGCTGCATCTTGGTTTTTGACTGTTTTGGGAATGACCATATTGTCAAACCAAAGGTTGCTGGCTTCTGTCGGTACCACATAGCGTAGATTTTCGTTTTTTTCTAGCATTTGGCTAGCTTCCCCAGAGAAGGTCACACCGATAGCAGCGTTGTTCTGAATCATGTAGCCCTTCATCTCATCGGCAACGATGGCCTTGATATTTGGAGTCAACTTGTAGAGCTTATCCACTGTCTCTTCCAACTGCTGGCTATCCTTGGAGTTGAGGCTGTAGCCGAGGGAATTGAGTCCTAGTCCCAGCACCTCACGCGCCCCATCAAAGAGCATGATAGAGTTCTTATACTCTGGTTTCCAGAGGTCATCCCAATGCTCAGGCGCTTCATCGACCATGGTTTCATTATAGACAATTCCTAAGGTTCCCCAGAAATAAGGAATGGAGAATTTATTGCCTGGGTCAAAGGACTGGTTGAGGAATTCTGGTCCGATATTTTCAAGACCTTCAAGTTTTGAATAATCAAGCGGTACTAAGAGGTCTTCGTCCTTCATCTTGTTAATCATGTATTCACTTGGGATAGCAATATCGTAGGTTGTTCCACCCTGCTTGATCTTGGTATACATGGCTTCATTGGAGTCAAAAGTCTCGTACTGGACTTGGATTCCTGTTTCTTCTGTGAATTGCTCCAAGAGTTCTGGATCGATATAGTCCCCCCAGTTGTAGATAACCAGTTTTTGACTATCTCGGCTATTAATTTTACTATCTAGATGCGTCGCAATTCCCCACAAGATCAGGATAATGGCTACAATTCCTGCTAAAAATGAATAGAGTTTTTTCATGCTTGCTCCTCCTTCTCACGTGAGATAAAGTAATATCCAACAACCAGGATAATACTAAAGAGAAAGACAAGGGCAGACAGGGCATTGATTTCTAAGGAAATCCCTTTGCGAGCACGAGAGTAAATCTCAACTGATAGAGTTGAAAAGCCATTTCCCGTTACGAAGAAGGTCACAGCAAAGTCATCTAGCGAATAGGTGAAGGCCATGAAATAACCTGCAATGATAGACGGTGTCAGGTAAGGAAGCATGATTTCCTTGAACATCTGAAATTGACTGGCTCCCAAGTCATAGGCCGCATGAATCATGTCACCGTTCATTTCCTTGAGACGAGGTAAGACCATCAAGACCACGATAGGAATGGAGAAGGCCACGTGACTAGATAGAACGGTCAAAAAGCCAAGTGAAAACTTGAGTTGGGTAAAGAGAATCAAGAAGCTAGCACCAATCATAACATCAGGCGCAACCATAAGGATATTATTGAGTGAAAGAAAGGCTTCTTGGTATTTCTTACGAGACTGGTAGATGTAAATAGCTCCAAAAGTCCCGATAATGGTCGCTATCAAGGCTGATAAAAATGCCAAGAAAAAGGTCTGGGTCACAATCAACATAAGACGACCATCACTAAACATAGTTTTAAAATGACTCAAGCTAAAGCCTGTAAAGCTGTTCATGTCGTTGCCTGCATTAAAGGCGTAACCAATCAGGTAAAAAATAGGCAGGTAAAGGACAAGAAAGACCAGTCCCAGATAAAGATTGGCAAATTTTTTCATCGTTCTCTCCTTTCCTTGGTCACCCACATAGTGATGAACATGGTCAAGATGAGAATTACACCGATGGTTGAACCCATACCGTAGTTGTCATTGGTTAGAAAATTCTGCTCAATGGCTGTACCTAGTGTGATAACGCGGTTTCCACCAATCAAACGGGTCAGCATGAAGAGACTCAAGCTTGGAATAAAGACAGATTGAACCCCACTTCGCACGCCGTTCATAGACAGAGGGAAGATGACATGACGGAAAGTCTCCCACTTGGTCGCACCGAGATCATAGCTGGCATTGATGAGATTGTTATCCATATCGTCCAAGACATTGAAAATCGGCAAAATCATAAAGGGAAGCTCGATGTAGCTTGCGACAAAAATAAAGGAGAAATCGGTAAAGAGCAACTGTTGCGAACCAATTCCGATAAATTCCAAAAACTGGTTGATAGAGCCATTTTGACCAAAAATCCCAATAAAGGCATAGGCTTTAAGGAGCAAATTGATCCAGGTAGGCAGGATAATCAGCATGAGCCAGAGTTGACGGTGCTTGAGACGGGTCAAAAAGAGGGCTGTTGGATAGCTGATAAGGAGGGTTACAAAGGTCACAATTCCTGCATAAAGCACAGAGTTAAAGCTCATTTTGAGATAGGTCAAGTTTTGTGACGCAAAGTAAGATTTATAGTTTTCTAAACTGAATTGTCCTTCAATATTGAAAAAGGATTGTCCGAAAATCAGGACCAAGGGTGCGAGCACAAAGAGGGCAATCCAGAGCATGTAGGGCACTACAAAGAGTTTAGAGCTTGTTTTCTTCATCTCTTTCCTCCTCGATTGCATTGATCAGACCTGCTTCTTGCTCTTCGATTTCTACGTACTCCTCGATACGAGCATCGAACTCTTCTTCAGTTTCGTTGAGACGCATGATGTGGATGTCTTCTGGCTCAAAGTCCAGACCGATTTCCTCACCCACGATGGCCTTACGGGTTGAGTGGATCATCCATTCATTCCCAAGTTCGTCATAAGCGATAATTTCATAGTGAACTCCACGGAAGAGCTGGGTATCCACCTTAACTTGGAGCTTGCCTTCTTCAGGAAGGGTAATCCGCAAGTCCTCTGGACGAATAACAACCTCAACAGGTTCATTTGGTTTCATCCCCCCATCGACCGCTTCAAAGCGTTTGCCGTTAAACTCAACTAAGTAGTCCTCAATCATGGTACCTGGCAAGATATTTGACTCACCGATAAAGGTGGCAACAAAATGGTTAATCGGCTCATCGTAGATATCCACAGGTGTTCCAGACTGGACAATCTCGCCATCATTCATGACAAAAATCCAGTCACTCATAGCCAAAGCTTCTTCCTGATCGTGAGTGACAAAGACAAAGGTAATGCCCAATCGTTGTTGCAGTTCACGCAGTTCGTACTGCATGTCTGTTCTTAATTTCAAGTCCAACGCTGACAAGGGCTCATCCAACAAAACCACACGAGGTTGGTTGATGATGGCACGGGCGATAGCAACACGCTGACGTTGTCCTCCAGAAAGTTTGCGGATGGAACGTTTTTCATACCCTTCCAACTGAACCATCTTGAGAACTTCCGCTACACGCTGCTCGATTTCTTTCTTGTCGATCTTACGCAAGCGAAGTGGAAAGGCAACATTTTCAAACACATTCATATGTGGAAACAAGGCATAGGATTGGAAGACCGTATGCACATCTCGCTTGTTGGTTGGGATATCATTGATGCGGACACCGTCTAGCATGATATCTCCTGTCGTCGCATCCAGTAAACCTGCAATGATGTTTAGGATGGTTGATTTCCCTGAACCAGATGCGCCTAAAAGGGTATAAAATTTCCCTTCTTCCAACTCAAAATTGATATCTTTGAGAACCTTGGTGTTGCTGTCTTCAAAAACTTTAGAGACGTTTTTGAATTCAATAATTGGTTTTTTCAATTGTCATTTATTCCTTCTTTTTCATAGATTAACAGATCAGGGCTCTGTCAGGCCGCCACTACCTCGTGTAGGAGATTAAACTGCCTACATTCTTCTGCACTAACGATAGGCTTTCACCCCCTTTCCATGACATAGCAGCAGCTTTTCAACTACAGCTTCCTACTTGCTTTCACCTAAAATACGGACTTCTCTCTCAAGAGTAACGCCAGAGTGTTCCTTGACTTTTTCGATAACAGACTCAATCAAGTCTTCGTAGTCTTTGGCCGTTCCGTCAGCAACATTGATCATAAATCCTGCGTGCTTTTCAGACACTTCTACGCCACCGATACGATAACCTTTCAAGCCAGCTTCTGAAATTAATTGACCTGCAAAATGACCAACTGGACGCTTAAATACCGAACCACAAGATGGATATTCCAAAGGTTGCTTGAGTTCACGTAGGTGCGTCAAGCGGTCCATTTCCTGCTTGATAACCTGATGGGTTCCTGGGGCTAGGGCAAATTTAGCTGACAAGACAACTGCACCAGACTCCTGAATGGCTGAATGGCGGTAACCAAAAGCCAAATCTTTGGCAGATAGGGTCTCGATTTCTCCATCCTTGGTCAAGACCTTACAAGACTGCAAGATGTGGGCGATCTCGCCACCATAGGCACCCGCATTCATAAAGACAGCGCCACCAACGCTCCCTGGAATGCCACAAGCAAACTCAAAACCAGTCAAACTATGACGAAGGGCAATGCGAGTTGTTTCAATCAAGTTAGCACCAGCTTCTGCTTCAATAGTATAGCCATCAACAGAAACATTATTGAGCTTGTCACACAAGATGACAAATCCACGAATCCCACCGTCACGAACAATGATGTTACTAGCATTTCCAAGAACCATCCAAGGAATATTTTCTTGGTTGGCAAATTTAACAACGCGCGCCAACTCAAAACGATTTCGTGGAAAGACCAAATAATCGGCCTCTCCACCTACTTTTGTATAACTATAGCTATGCAAGGGTTCCTTAAAACGGATATCAATTCCTTCTAAGATTTCAAGCATTTTTTCTCTTACAGACATGTCACTCTTCCTTTTACAAAATTCATTCCATTATACCATTTTTAAGACCATTTGACGACCCTAAAAAAATCTTGGGCTTATTTTAAACAAAAAAAGAGGTTTCCCCTCTTTTTATGATTTTTTGCAAAAGATAGCCTTGGTTCCATAGGCAACCAGAACAAGTTCAAGTGCTAGGACAACTTCAACCAAGACTGGATTGGTCAACCAGCCAACTTGGACTAGAGATGGTGCTAAGTCAAAGAGGGCATGTAGGCCATAAGCTGCTAGGAGATAAATCCATTTCTTCTGACGAACAGCTTGATAAACCCAAACAGTCAAGAGTAATTGGAAACCTAGCGCCAAGATTCGCTCAAAAGCAAGCAAATAAATCTGCCAGACTGATAGCGACTGAATAGTTTTCAACATATTTTCAGACAGTAATTGCATGACCTGTGGATCCTGCGTTTGAACTGCTGAGAGAACGAAGTAGAGATTAAGCAAACTAGTAAGACCTAGGAAAATCAACTCCAAGCCACCATGCCCTAACCCATAGGCCAAGGCGTCTGCCTTTTCCAAACTTCTCTTTTTCTCCAACCATTTGAAGAAAATAAGACGAGCAGTTTCCTCAAAAAATGCTGCCATGGCTAGTCCATAGATGATATAGACAAGCGGATGGTCTTGCAAGAGGGCAATACTACCGTCTTTTTGAGGATGTAAAACCAAGATATGCACTAGTTTTTCCAAAATCTGTGTAGAGACAAAGAAGGCTACAGCCCCCAAGCCCAAAACAGCTAAATTAATCTGGTATTTCTTTTTGGCATACCAAATGCTCCCTATCAAGAAAGCCAGCAACAGCAACATGGTAATGATAATATGAATGGTCATTTTCTTCTCCTATTCCGCCTTTTCAATATCTTTTTTCATCTCGTCAACATTGAACTTAGCAAACAAATATTGACGGTCTTGGACTGGGAAACGTTGATCCAATTGGTCAACAGCTCCCACCTCAATAATGCCTTCCTTGATGACAAAGTCCATAACATGCCCACCGAAGGTCAAATCATCTGAGATGAAGTGTAGATGATAGCCTGCCACACTGACCCCATGGAAAATCTCTGGCGTCCAGAAACCAACGATGGTTCCCGCCACATTGTCGCGACTATATTCAGGTTGATGGGTTGCGACATCAGCAAACTTGGTATCTGGTGTCGACTTGGGAATCATGCGCACATGCATATGCGAAAATTCCCCCCGAATCTTGATAGAGCGGAAAAGATTTTCCCCGTCATAATAAGACTCGATTCGCTCTTCCAATTCCTTGTCTGTCATCTCAAACCGCTGGCGGAAAATGACCTCTGCCTGATGCGGTACCACTGCTGCGTAAGGAATAAGGGCATCTGGTGATACTTCCACAATTTCTGGCTGTTCTCCTGATCCTTTGGCCTGATAAGCCTTGCCATCCAAGACAATCAATTCCCCATCAATGGAATCCAAGGTTCCCAAACCAAGATCACCATGTTCTAGTAATTCTCCCACTGTCATGGTACCACCATAAAGGCCAGCCATCAAGGCTCCGAGGGTATTGTATTGAAATAATTTCACTGGTTCCTGCACGTTCTTATCCATTCACTTTCTTGTCTGTTATTCTGTAAATCTTACTCCTTAGTATACCACATTTGCCCCTATATGTGAACGAGAGAAACACCCTAGACATTGCCAAGAAATAAAAAAAAGGGTACAATGTAACAAAATCAAGGGAGGTCTGGAATGAAGAAACAAAGCAAGTACCAAGAGGTCGTAGCTTATCTGAAAAATAGTATCGAGTCTGGCCGCTTTCCAACGGGTAGCCGCCTGCCTTCTATTCGTCAACTGAGCCTTGACTTTCACTGTAGCAAGGATACTATCCAACGAGCCCTTCTGGAATTACGGCACGAACAATACCTCTATGCCAAGCCCCAGAGTGGTTACTATGTCCTAGAACAAGGGCAACACCAGGATCTAGAAATCGAAGTCACTGACGAACATGCCAGTGCCTATGACGATTTCCGACTCTGTATCAATGAAACCTTGATTGGCCGAGAAAACTACCTGTTCAACTACTATGACAACCAAGAAGGATTAGAAGACTTAAGACAATCCATTCATAAACTCCTCTTTGACCAAGCTCTCTACTGCAAGGCAGACCAACTGGTACTGACTTCTGGAACCCAACAAGCCCTTTTTATTCTCTCGCAAATTTCCTTCCCTAGCCAAGCCAAGGAAATCTTGGTAGAACAGCCGACCTACCATCGGATGAATCGCCTCTTGATTGCTCAAGGATTAGACTATCAAACCATTGAACGAGGCATTGATGGGATTGACTTGGAGGAACTGGAAAGCCATTTCAAGACAGGAAAGATTAAGTTTTTCTATACCATTCCTCGATTTCACTATCCTCTGGGGCATTCCTATTCTGAGCAGGACAAACGAGCTATTCTTGACTTAGCTGCCAAGTATGGTGTCTATATCGTAGAGGACGACTATTTGGGGGATTTGGACTCTAAAAAGGGCCAGACCTTCCACTATCTGGATACAGAAGAGCGCGTCATTTATATCAAGTCCTTCTCAACCAGTCTCTTTCCAGCCCTGCGGATAACAGCACTCATCCTGCCAAATGCTATCAAAGAAGCCTTTGTGGTCTACAAAAATATCCTAGACTACGACAGCAACCTCATCATGCAAAAGGCCCTGTCACTCTATATTGACAGTCAATTATTTGAGAAAAACCGTCTAGCTCGCTTGTCCAATCAAGAAGACTACCAAAAACAACTCGAGAAAAGTTTAACCAAAACACCTTGTCCCCTTCCTCATTATCCCCTACACGATGGTTTATTACTTGATCTCAGACAGTACCCTAAAATCGCCAGTCTCAAGCACAGTCAACTGGGCTTAGACTTCTTTGAAGAGGCATACTTGGATGCCTGCCCTTATCAATTTGCCAAGGTGTCCCTAGACAATCTGGAAAAGGTTTTAAACTATTTAAAAGCAGAATTGGACTGACTTCCAACTCTGCTTTTTTCTTATTGTTCAACTTCTGTTAGACTTGCTGCCTTTTCAAGATATTTTTGGTAGGTACCGTCATCCTTGAGTTTTTGAATAACCTTGTCCACCACTTCTTTCAAATCAGCACTATTTTTTCTAAGGGCAACGGCATTTGCTTCGCCGTCCTTCATCTTCAAGCTGACAGTTGCGACAGCTAGGTCCGCATTTTTAGCAGCGTAGCTAAGAGCAACAGGCTCATCCATGTGAACAGCATCTACTTTTCCAGCCTGCAATTCATTAACTGCTTCACCCATATTGGTTAGAGAAGTCAATTGAGCTTTTGGTAATTGTTCCTTGACCATAGCTTCTGGAACAGTCCCTTTTTGGGCTGCAATATTAGCACTTTCAAGGCTAGTTAAATCCTTGTATTTTTCTACATCAGACTTACGAACCAAGAAACTAATCTTGTTTTCATAGTAAGGAATTGAAAAATCAAAGACTTCTTTTCTCTCGTCAGTAGCGCTAATTCCCGCAACAGCTAGATCAGCCTTACCAGTTTGAAGACTAGTCAAGACATTGTCAAAACTCATGCTTGAAATTTCCAACTTAACCCCAAGTTCATCAGCGATAGCCTGAGCCATGTCAATATCCGCACCGACAACCTGATTTTTTCCGTCAACCAATGATTGGAACTCAAAGGGTGCATAGTCAGGACTGGTCGCCACAACTAATTTCCCCTTTTGCTTAATGGCTTCAACAGCTGACTGAGAACCATTAGAACCCGACTGGCAAGCTACTAAGAAGAAACTTGCAAGAAAACTACATAAAACAAATATCCATTTTTTTGATTTCATAAATAAACAACCTCTCTGTTGATTTTGTATAATTATAACGCTATCCAAGTTACTTGTCAAGTGTTTTTTTGAATTTTTATCTTAAAAATATTTTTTTCATTCAATAAAAGGAGCTATCAGTTGATTTCAAGCTCCTTTTTATACAGATTGAACCTATTTTATAGTTCGACAATCTTACCTGTTTCAAAGTAAACAACCCATTCACAGATATTCTTGGCATAGTCTCCAATGCGTTCCAAGAAGGCAATCACTTGGAAATAATCACGACCTGTAACAATGGCATCAGGATTTTTCTTGATTTCTTCTGTAGCCAAGTCACGAATGCTATCAAAGTAATGGTTGATTTTTTCGTCCATGGCTGCTACTTCATAGGCCTGATCAACTGAACCATTCAGATAAAGTTCAAGAGCTGCTTCGACGAAGTTCTTGACATCGCGACCCATTCTCTTGATTTCTTCTTCAACAGCTGGGATGCGTTGCTCCCCTTTCATACGAATTGCCGCTTTGGCAATAGAAACGGCATGGTCACCCATACGTTCCAAGTCAGATACAGCCTTCAAGACTGTCAAAACAGTACGCAAGTCTTGAGAAACGGGTTGTTGAAGGGCAATCATTTCAAATGATTTTTTCTCCAATTTCACTTCGTATTCGTTTACTTCTGCATCGTCTTCGATGACTTCCTTGGCCAAATCACGGTCATGCGTAACAAAGGCACGCACTGTACGATTGATTTGGGATAGCACTTCTTGTCCCATAGCGTAGAACTGGTTGTGCAATTTCTCTAAATCTTCTTCAAATTGAGAACGTAACATCATTTATCTCCTTATCCAAATTTTCCTGAAATATAATCTTCTGTTTCCTTGTGTTGTGGGTTGAGGAACATCTTCTTGGTATCGTTAAACTCAATCAAATCTCCATCTAGGAAAAATCCTGTCTTGTCAGAGATACGAGAGGCTTGTTGCATGGAACGTGTAACCAAGAGCATGGTGTATTTATCTTTTAGCCCATACAAGGTTTCCTCAATCTTCCCAGCAGAGATAGGGTCCAAGGCTGAAGTCGGTTCATCCAAGAGAATGATTTTAGGACTGGTTGCCAAGACACGGGCAACACAGACACGTTGCTGTTGTCCACCTGAAAGCCCGATAGCTGAATCATGTAGGCGATCCTTGACCTCATCCCAGATGGAAGCACGTTGCAAGGCTTTTTCCACCGCTTCATCTAGAACTTGCTTGTCCTTCACTCCATTGATACGAAGCCCGTAGACAACATTTTCGTAGATGGACATAGGGAAAGGGTTTGGTTGTTGGAAAACCATACCGATTTCCTTACGCAATTCAACTGTATCTGTACGTGGACTGTAGATGTTGTGGCCGTTGTATACTACTGAACCAGTTGTGGTTACCTCTGGATTAAGATCTCCCATGCGGTTGATAGCCTTGAGGAGGGTTGATTTCCCTGATCCAGATGGACCAATCAAGGCTGTAATTTCCTTAGGTTGGAAAGATAGGGAAACACTATTCAAGGCCTTTTTTTGATTGTAGTAAACGGACAGGTCTGACACCTGTAAAATCGCTTCTGTCATACTGTTTCCTTTCTATCCAAAGTGTCCTGTTACGTAGTCATTGGTTGACTGTAGTTTGGCATTTTGGAAAATATTAGAGGTCTTATCATACTCAATCAAGTCACCCAAGTAGAAAAATCCTGTGTAATCACTCGCACGCGCAGCCTGCTGCATACTGTGGGTCACGATGATAATGGTAAAATCCTTCTTCAACTCCAGCATGGTTTCTTCAAGTTGAGCAGTCGCAATCGGATCCAAGGCAGACGCCGGCTCATCCATCAAGAGAATATCTGGTTTAACAGAGATGGCACGAGCGATACAGAGACGTTGCTGCTGACCACCAGATAGGGTCAAGGCCGACTTGTGCAAATCGTCTTTGACCTGGTCCCAAAGGGCAGCTTGACGAAGAGAGGTTTCCACAATTTCATCCAAGACTTGCTTGTCCTTAACCCCTGCACGTTCATGGGCAAAAGTGATATTGCGGTAGATAGACTTGGCAAAGGGATTTGGTCGTTGGAAGACCATTCCGATGTGCTTGCGCATCTCATAGACGTTGATTTCTGGACGGTTGACATCAATCCCTTGGTAGAGGATTTGACCTGTGACCTTAGCAATATCAATGGTATCATTCATACGATTGAGACTGCGGAGGTAGGTTGATTTCCCTGATCCAGATGGGCCAATTAAGGCTGTAATTTTATTCTTTTCAAATTGCATATCGATGCCCTTGATGGATTCTTTTTTACCGTAGTAAACATGTAAATCCTTAGTAGAGAGGGCCACTTTCTCTTCAGGAAAGGTGATGATATGCTTTTCATCCCAATTATATTTTGACATGGCTTCTCCTTTAGGCAGCAGTTAATTTCTTATGTAGGTAGCTTCCGAGTTTACGGGCTCCAAAGTTAAAGATGAGGATAAAGATGAGGAGCACAGCCGCAGAACCTGCTGATACGATGGTTCCATCAGGAATAGTTCCTTCGCTATTGACTTTCCAGATATGGACAGCCAAGGTTTCTGCTTGACGGAAGATAGAGATTGGGCTGGTTACACTGAGAATATTCCAGTTAGACCAGTCAAGAGCTGGAGCAGATTGTCCTGCTGTATAGATCAAAGCAGCCGCCTCACCAAAGATTCGACCAGAGGCCAAGACAACCCCCGTTACAATCCCTGGAAGGGCTTCTGGAATGACCACATGGACTACAGTCTCCCAACGAGAAATCCCAAGAGCTAGGCCAGCTTCACGTTGCGTGTGGTGAACGTGTTTCAAACTGTCTTCAACATTACGAGTCATCTGAGGCAGGTTAAAGACTGTCAAGGCCAAGGCACCTGAAATGATTGAAAATCCATACTCAAACTGAACTACAAAGATCAAGTAACCAAAGAGACCTACAACCACTGATGGTAGAGAAGACAAGATTTCAATACAGGTTCTGACAAAGTTGGTCACAGGACCTTTTTTGGCATATTCAGCTAGGAAAATCCCAGCCCCCATAGACAAGGGTACAGAGATAATCAAGGTGATGACCAAAAGGAAGAAGGAATTATAGAGCTGAATCCCAATCCCTCCGCCTGCTTGGTAAGAAGATGATTTGCCAGTCAAGAAAGACCAAGAGATATGAGGCAAACCACGAACCAAGATATAGAGAATCAAGGATGCCAAGATGGCAACGATAATCCCTGCAATCGAGTAGAGGACAGCTGTTGCAATTTTATCTAATTTCTTAGCGTGCATAGTTTTTCTTTCCTCTTTCTTTCGTAATCAATTTAATGACACTGTTGAAGGCCAAACTCATCAAGAGCAAGACTAAGGCCAGTGACCAGAGAACGTTATTGTCAACGGTTCCCATAACGGTATTTCCGATACCCATGGTCAACACAGAGGTCAAGGTTGCAGCAGGTGTTGTCAATGAAGTTGGGACAACGGCTGAGTTTCCGACCACCATCTGAATGGCCAAGGCCTCACCAAAGGCACGCGCCATCCCAAAGACCACTGCTGTGAAAATCCCTGAACGCGCAGCCTTCAAAGTCACTCGCCAGATGGTTTGCCAACGAGTAGCTCCCATAGCTAAACTAGCTTCGCGGTAGTGACGAGGCACCGCACGCAAACTATCGGTTGTCATAAAGGTTACCGTCGGTAAAATCATGACAAAGAGAACAAAAATCCCTGACAAAATCCCAAAACCAGTTCCACCAAAGACACTGCGGACAAAGGGAACTACGACCTGCAAACCGATAAATCCATACACGACGGAAGGAATTCCGACAAGCAATTCAATAGCTGGTTGCAAGATTCTAGCACCTTTTGGCGAGACTTCAGTCATAAAGACTGCCGCACCAATGGCAAAAGGAGTTGCGATAAGGGCTGACAGGATTGTGACAATAAAGGAACCCAAAATCATTGGAAGGGCACCAAATTGTTTACCTGAAGGATTCCATGTTTGGCCAAATAGGAAATCAAAGATATTGACCCCATTGACAAAGAAGGTCGACAAGCCTTTTTGGGCTACGAAAATCAAAATCATAGCCACAATAATGACAATCAAAGACAGACAGGCAAAGGTCAAGCCTTTTCCTAGTTTCTCTAGACGAGAGTTCTTTGAGGGAGAAAGTAATTTTTTAGCTAATTCTTCTTGATTCATTATTGACTCCCTTCTAGTGCTGTCACTGTTCCTGCAGCATCTTTTTCAACCTTCATTTCCTTGACAGAAATATAGCCCATTCCTTTTACGATTCCATTCTGAACTTCATCTGAAAGGACAAAGTTGAGAAATTCTGCCACTAATTCATTTGGTTGACCTAGGGTATACATGTGTTCATAAGACCACAAAGGCCAGTTATTGGTTGTAACATTTTCTGCAATCGGCTCATAGCCATTCAACTTCATACGTTTAACCGAGTCATCCACATAGGCAA
This sequence comes from Streptococcus mitis, assembly GCF_047462815.1. Classification (GTDB taxonomy): domain Bacteria; phylum Bacillota; class Bacilli; order Lactobacillales; family Streptococcaceae; genus Streptococcus; species Streptococcus mitis_DO. The sequence continues at coordinate 8,091 of NZ_JASHFB010000001.1, read as the reverse complement.
AGGCTAGGTAAGAAATGGCTCCTGGTGTCTGGGAAACAATGTTTTTGACCATCCCATTTGAATCCTGTTCTTGACTCTGCACAGCAGATTGACCATCCATGATAACACTATCAAAGGTTGCACGCGAACCAGAGCTTGCCGCGCGGTTGATAATGGAAATAGCTAGGTCTTTCCCACCGACCTCTTTCCAGTTGGTTACTTGACCTGTGAAGATGCTACGGAGTTGTTCAGTTGTCAGATTTTCAACATCAACTTCCTTGTTCACAATAACTGCCAAGCCCGCTACAGCAACCTTATGGTCCACTAGAGCGGATGCGTTGATACCGTCTTTTTCCTCGGCAAATACGTCTGAATTTCCTACATCAACGGCTCCAGACTGAACCTGAGACAGACCAGTACCAGATCCTCCACCTTGGACGTTGACTGTTTTTCCAACGTGCATAGAGCCAAATTCATCTGCTGCTGCTTCGACCAAGGGCTGAAGAGCCGTTGAACCAACAGCTGTCATGGATTCCCCACGATCAATCCAGCTAGCACATCCCGCTAAAGAACCTACTAGCAAAAGAGCCGCAAGGGATAGAGCGAGTTTTTTCCTTTTTTTCACTGTTTTTCTCCTTGAAAATAATGGTGAATGCTGTGAATTTTTTCAACTATTTATTTATGTTTTTCTTTTGAAAATTGGGAGCCAACTGAAGTTGCTAGCTTGGTTTTACTAGAAATTTGCTCAGTTACCTTTTCCACCAATTTTGACTTAAAATGAAAGACAATTTGAAAAAAATCCATACTTCCACTATAACATAGACAAGCTACTTTGACTAGCATTTTCACTTGAATCTGAGACCTTTTGGAAAATAATTTTTCAAAACATTTCCAGTCACCTTAGCAAAACCCAAACCATTTCCTTTAACTAAAACTTGGTACCAACCATTTGGCAGACTTTCTGCCAGCTGAACGGTTTCTCCAGCGGCATACTTTACAAACTCTTCTTGATCAATTTCAACCGACTGCTTGACCTGACTCGGTTTCAAGGCTAGACCAAGAGCAAAACTAGGCTCAAAGCGTTTCTTCTTAAAAGTGCCCAGATGCAGTCCATTGCGAGCAATCTTGAGCTTCCCTAAATCTGGCAAGAGTTCTGGCAAGAGATAGAGTTGATCACCAAAAGTCTGCAAGATTCCCCTTAGATTGATTTTCAAGTGTTTTTGGGCAAATTCCTGCCACAAGGCAACTTGTTCTCGGCTAAGATTACTCTTACTTGCCTTATATTTCGGTGCTGGATTTTCACCCTTAAATTGTAAATGGGCTACAAACTGCCCCTCTCCCATAAAATGATGAGGATACATCCGAGCCGTCTCTGGCAGGTCAATTCCAGCTACCATTCCATTGATATGCTCTACTGGCAACAAATCAAAATCATACTCTTCCAGCAACCACTTGACAATCTCTTCGTTTTCCTCGGGGGCCCAGGTACAGGTTGAATAAACCAAGCGACCACCTTCTGCTAGCATGGTTACTGCATCTTCCAGAATTTCTCTTTGCAAGCTAGAGCATTGACTCGGATAATCTAAGCTCCAATAGTTCATAGCATCTGGTTGCTTACGAAACATTCCTTCACCAGAGCAAGGGGCATCCAAGACAATGAGGTCAAAATAGCCCTTAAAAACCTTGGCCAAGCGGTCAGCAGATTCATTGGTCACTACGACATTTGTCGCTCCAAAGCGCTCCATGTTTTCTACTAAAATCTTAGCCCGTTTGCTTGAAATTTCATTGGAAACCAGAATACCTTCACCTGCTAGATAGGATGCCAGCTGAGTTGATTTACCACCCGGTGCAGCTGCCAAGTCCAAAACCTTCATACCAGGACTGGGCTGGGCTACCTGAGCAACCATTTGGGCAGCAGGTTCTTGCGAATAAACCAAACCAGTAGCATGCTCAGGAGATTTTCCTGAAACCTTTCCATAGTAGCCCCAAGGGGTTTGAGGAATGGGATTAGAAAAGGAAACTGGTGCTTCTTTTAAGGGATTGACCCGAAAGGCCGAAACCGCTTCCTCCTCAAAAGAGGCAAGAAAATCTCTTGCCTCATCTCCTAGTATCTCTTCATATTTTTCAACAAATCCTTCTGGAAATTGCATTTAAGTTCTTTTCCTTTCGTAAATATAGGACTGAATTTCCTCCTGCATCTCAAGTGGTAGCATCATGACCGGCTGTCTGGTTTGAAAATTAGGAGTTTCACCAGAAAGAGTCACAATCCGATAGCCCAGACTTTCCCCTAAAATACTAGCCGCAGCATAATCCCATGGTTGCAGATAGGTGACATAGGTCAACAAACGCCCTGACAAAATCTTGGCAAAACTAATGGCCGCACTCCCATAGACACGAACACCGAGGACCGCTCGACTCAAATCAGCCAAACCCCATTCATTGGTTTCCAGCATACCACTATTCCCTGCAATGAGAAAATTTCTAAGTGGTTTTGCTTGAAAGGGAGCTAGGGGCTTATTATTTCGACAGACTGGAAACTTACCACCACCGTGATAACAATCCCCCTTGACCACATCATAAATCAGACCAAACTGTCCCTGACCATTTTCAAAATAAGCCATCATAACAGCAAAATCTTCCTGCTGGGCGACAAAGTTATTGGTCCCATCAATGGGATCAATGACCCAAACCTTGCCCTCTTGAACTGAAGCTCGCAGACACCCTTCTTCAGCACAAATCTTATCCTCAGGATAACGGGATAGAATTTCACCAACCAAGAGTTCCTGAACTTCCTTGTCCAGTCTGGTCACCAAATCTGTTGGAGAGGACTTGGTTTCAACACACAAGTCTTCCTGCATATGGTCAAGAATGTACTGGCCTGCTTTCTTAATTAGCTCTTTGGCAAATTCGAATTTACTTTCCAAGAGAAATCTTTCCTTCCCCTTTTTCCTTGGCAGTCTGAACTGCTCGGTAAAGCGAATAACCACTCACTGTTTCAAATTCTCGTCCCAAACGTTTCTCTTCACTCTTACTTGGCACGACCGCCTTGAATCCCTTATAGGAGCCCAGTAACTTTTGAGCCTCTACCTTGCTTTCATAGGCAGCTTCAACATCATTAAAAAAAGAAAGCACTGAAGCAAGTTCTTCAGTGCTCCACGACAAATCTAGTGGGTAACTATATTGTTTGTTCATTAACTAATACCAGCTCTCATTCTTGCTTCTTTTAGTTCTTGCTTACGGTAACTACGAGGGAGAAAAGCACGAATCTCATCTTCATTAAAACCGATTTGCATACGTTTGGCATCGATAATAATTGGACGACGCAAAAGACTAGGATACTGCTCAATCAAATGAAGCAATTCTGATACCGAAATACTTTCTACATCAATATCTAATTTTTGAAAAATTTTTGAACGAGTTGAAATGATGTCATCAGTACCATTTTCGGTCAAGGAAAGAATGTGTTGCAATTCTTTTCTCGTTAAAGGACTGGTCATAATATTGTGCTCCTCAAAGGGCACCTTATGTTTTTCTAACCAGGCCTTCGCCTTACGACATGAAGTACAGCTCGGTGATAGAAATAGTGTAATCATGCTTTTCTCTTCTTATCTATACTTTGCTAGTTCTATTATACAAAAAAATAAAGCGCTTGACTAGAGATTTTTAGAAAAAAAAGCCTATTTTTTCAAGAAAAATAGACTGTTTGCGAACGATTGATACATTTTGGATTTGGTTAATTCATTCTTGACAATAGTTTCGAATCACATACCTAATTGATTTATGCAAAATAAGAATATCTTTCGTTTCACTTCCCACGACTTTTCAGATAAAGATAGCCAAAGAAGCTTTCATAGAGGGCAAAAAAGAGAAGAAAGGCATGAAGGAAGAAGGTCTCTGGCAAAATCAGAATCACTGGATCCTTGGCTGGGTCAAAAAGCCAGGTATCATCTCCCACAAAGAGAATTTGATGGAAAAGGGTAAAGAATTGGTCAAAACCAATCAAAACTCCCCCAAGCCCAATCATCACAGGTAAGACTACTAGAGCCAAAAGCCCTTTACTAAATAGAGATAAAAAGCCCTTTTTCACAATCCCTTTGACAAAGACATAGAAACTTGGCAGTGTCACTAGAGCTACTAGCTGAACTAGGTGAAAGAGGTTCTTGACCACCGCAAAATGGTGCAGACCAGCTGCTGACGAACGAAAATCTGGCATCTGCAAGACCTGACTAAAAGGATTGGTCAGGTAATCCATCAAGATATGAAAGTTATATTGAATGGTTTCTGGTTTTAGATAAACTCGATCCGTCAAGTTCAGCCACTCAATCTCCAAAGGATAAAAAATCCAAGCCAAATAAATGGTCAAAAGAATTGAGAAGGAGAGGAGAAAGAGCATAGAGCTCCAAAAGGTCAGTTTAGTTTTCATCAAAGTTCCACTCCGCAAGGCTAGAAACCACATGAGTCGGTGCGATTGGCAGGTCTGCCACTTCTTCTGCCTTGGTAAAACCTGTTGTCACCAAGAGAGTTGGAATGCCATTGTCAATCCCAGCTCGAATATCAGTCAAATAATTGTCCCCAACCATGATTAATTCTTCACGTTCCAAACCTAAGTGCTCAACCGCCTTGTCCATAATGATGGCATTTGGTTTCCCAATATAAACAGGCTTCACTCGTGTTGCCACTTCAAGAAGGGTAATCAGTGAACCAGCACCAGGCAAAAGACCGCGCTCTGTCGGGATGTTGAGGTCAGGATTGGTTCCGATAAAGTGGGCACCTTTTTGAATAGCTAGAGTTGCTATGGCAAATTTTTCATAGTCAACTTGCCAGTCCAGGCCTACTACCACATAGGCAGGATTATCCTTGTCTTCCACATAACCAGCCGCCTTGATGGCTTCCTTAAGCCCTGCTTCTCCGATGACATAGACGGTCTTTTCAAGCCCCAAGTCGTTCATATAGTCGATAGTCGCCAAAGTCGCTGTGTAGACAGTCGATAGGGGCGTATCAATATTAAAATTCTGAGCCAACATCTCCTGAACACTCTCTGGAGTGCGGGTTGTATTGTTAGTCACAAAGAGATAGGGGATGTCTCGCTTTTGCAATTCGTGGACAAAAGCCTCTCCTGCTGGAATTCGATCTTTCCCCTTATAAATGGTTCCGTCTAAATCAATTAAATAGCCTTTATACTTCATATTTTTCTCTAATCCTTCTTCATTTCTTGCCAAGTGATGATAGCTTGGGCATTGGTAGCCCCGTCGCTTGTAATCTCATGCTTGCTTTCCAGTCCAGTCCGTTCAACAGCCGATGTAATCACCCCACCTGGTCTAACTTCCTTGACATACTTGAGGTTGATTTTCTTGGGAATATATTGGGTCAAAAAATCCGCTCCCATAACCTCAAAAATCCAGTCCAGATACTTACTGTTATTAACATGACCATTCATATCCAAGTCGTAAAAACGAACATGGTAATCCTTGCTGAATGGTTCTTCCAAAGACTCATACTTTGGCCCACGGATAAGCTTTTTATCAAAATCAGACTGATACGGAGCCACAATCTCAGGTTCGACAGCATGGACTTTTCGACTGTCGCGGTCCATGAGAACAAAGGTCGCCATCATGTGGATGAGTTCCTGACCTGCTTCATCATAAATGTTAAAGCGACGGTAGCAAAAGAGCCGATTGTAGCTCAAAGCTTCCGTTTCGATGGTAATTTCTTCCGCAAAACGAGGCAAACGAACCACCTCAATATCGTATTCTGTGATAATCCAGACCAGATTATGCTCTTCCAAAATGGCCTTATCACTAACTCCTAACTCAATCGACTGCATCCCTGAAACTTGAAGGGATAGCAAAATCACATCTGGAAGCTTGATATGACCGTTCATATCAGCCATATCAAAAGGAATTTTCATTTTCATTCGATAAGTTAAGCCCATCATCTACTCCAAAATAAATCGTTCTGCTACGGTGTCTCCTAAAAAGAGACCTCTTTTTGTCATACGAACTCGGTCACCATCTATTTGCATGAGACCTTGTTGAACCAATTCTCTGACAATTTCTCCATAAAGTCCATCGAAAGACCGTCCAAATTTTTCCTCAAATCGCGCCATGGAAACCCCTGATTTCTTGCGGAGTCCCAAGAACATTTCTTCTTCCATTTGCTCTTTTTGACTCAGGTGCTCTTCTGTGATGCGAGCATTGCCTTCCTCAACTGCATTAAGATAATGACGAATGGGACCATGATTTTTATAGCGTACTCCATTTACATAACCAGAGGCCCCAGCACCGATGCCATAGTATTCAGCATTGTCCCAGTACATGAGATTGTGGCGACTTTCAAAACCAGGCTTTGAGAAATTAGAAATCTCATAATGTTCAAAACCAGCTCGCTCCAGCTCTGCGATGATATACTCAAACATCTCAGCCTCAAGTTCCTCCTTAGGCAGAGGCAATTTCCCTCGTCGCATACGGTTCATAAAGACCGTATGATTTTCCAAAATCAAACTATACAAACTCATATGGGGAATATCCAGCCCAATGGCCTTAGCCACATTTTCCTTGACCTGCTCCATAGTCTGACCAGGCAGTGCATAAATCAAATCAATGGAGATATTGTCAAAACCAGCCAGTTTCAGGCGGTCAATATTTTCATAAATATCTTTCTCCAAATGACTGCGCCCAATCTTTTTCAGCATCTTGTCATCAAAGGTCTGCACACCTAGCGACACACGATTGACAGCCGAATTCTTCAAAATGGCTATCTTATCCGCATCCAAGTCGCCCGGATTAGCCTCAATGGTCAATTCTTCCAAGGCTGACAAGTCCAAGTTTTTAGTCAAGCCCTTCAATAACACCTCCAGTTGCGGAGCGGACAAAGCCGTCGGTGTTCCACCACCGATATAGAGAGTTCTCAACTTTTGAATATCATAAGATTGAAACTCTTCTAACAGATGTTCCAAATAACTATCTACCGGCTGATTCTTGATAAAAACTTTTGAAAAGTCACAATAATAACAAATCTGGGTACAAAATGGGATGTGCACATAGGCTGACGTTGGTTTCTTCTGCATAGTACTTATTATACCACAAAAGCGAACAATACTTAGAATTCCGTTTAACAAAATCCTAGCATTGTTCGCTTTCTTTATCTAATCATTCTTTGTATTTTATGACGAACACGATTCCCAGAACCAATCTAGTTTGTCTTTACAATACAAAAGAATGAATGTTCATTTGACTAAATTTTTAGTCTTCTTTTTTCTTACGAGCTACAAGTCCAAATACACTCAATAGTCCAAGAAGTCCTAGAGATGCAAGAGCAGCATTTGATTCTGTTCCTGTATTTGGCAATACATTTTGAGAATCATTTGACTTAGCTCCATTATCAACAGTAGTCTTAGTATCTACCTGATCTGCATTAGGAGTAGTTGGTGTTTCTGGTGTGAATTTACCTGGAGTTGTTACATTAGGAACTTCCACTGTTGGTTTTCCTGGTTCTGTAATCTTACCTGTTCCTGGGACATCTTTCTTAGGAAGGTTGTCATTTGGTACTTTACCTTTACCGTCTTCACCGATTGTTACTGTGATTGGACCATTTTCACCTGGGATTTCTACCTTAGTTCCTGGTGGGAATGTTGACCCATCTGGTTTCTTAGGTGTTACTGTAACATCACCTGTCTTAGGATCTCGTTCCACATCTAATGTTGGTGTCTTACGAGCTGGTGTGGTTACATCCACTGGTTGTGATGGTTTCTTATTCGGTTCTGTTACTTTTCCTGCACCTGGGACATCTTTCTTAGGAAGGTTGTCATTTGGCACTTCACCTGAACCATTTTCACCAATTGTTACTGTGATTGTTGTTCCATCTTCTCCTGGAATTTCTACCTTAGTTCCTGGTGGGTATGTTGATCCATCTGGTTTCTTAGGTGTTACAATCGCATTTCCATTTGGTTGTTGAGTAATTTCAATCTTACCTGGTTTCTCAGTTACTGGTGTTTCTGGTGTGAATTTACCTGGAGTTGTTACATTAGGAACTTCCACTGTTGGTTTTCCTGGTTCTGTAATCTTACCTGTTCCTGGGACATCTTTCTTAGGAAGGTTGTCATTTGGTACTTTA